>NZ_JBQKUK010000007.1:0-229949 GCF_054968585.1 Marinobacter sp. G5_S1_61_S3
ACGGTTCGCCCCGCCCTGTTAAGCGGAGAAATGAGTTAGCGCACTAGCTCGATAGGGTCAGAAACAACTGTTTGGAACAACGGAAGTTAATCCAACAGGCAACTCAGAATTCAGACAAGGCAGGAGGGAAGGGGTGCACGGGATCGTAAAAAACATGGATGTTTTTTCCGAGCGTACAGGGACGTATTCACCGCGTATCCCGTGCACCCCTTCCCTCCTGCCGACAAACTCCAGAACCCGAGGAGAACAAAAATGGAATTAACCCCAAGAGACAAAGACAAACTGCTCCTCTTCACAGCAGCACTGTTAGCAGAGCGCCGCAAGGCCAAAGGCCTGAAGCTGAATTACCCAGAAGCCGTCGCCCTGATCAGCGCAGAAATCATGGAAGGCGCCCGCGAAGGCCGCACCGTGGCTGAAATGATGACCGCCGGCACCGAAATCCTCACCCGCGACGACGTCATGGAAGGCGTGGCCGACATGGTCGACGAAGTCCAGGTAGAAGCCACCTTCCCCGACGGTACCAAACTCGTCACCGTCCATAACCCCATAGTTTGAGGAGGCTGCCATGATCCCCGGCGAATACCAGCTTAAAGACGGCGACATCGAACTCTGCGAAGGCCGCCAACGCATCACCATCGAAGTCGGCAACACCGGCGACCGCCCCATTCAGATTGGCTCCCACTACCACTTCGCCGAAGCCAACCCCGCGTTGGACTTCGACCGAGCCAAAGCCAAGGGCTACCGCCTAGACGTCGCCGCCGGAACCGCCATCCGTTTCGAACCTGGTCAAACCAGAGAAGTGACCCTTATCCCGTTCGCCGGAAAACGCGAAATCTACGGTTTCCGCCAAGAAGTCATGGGAAGACTCGACAAGAACTGAGGACAACAGGAGCAAGGGGTTAAAGAAGGCCCGAATGAACTCTGAGGGTCGGGCGGATAGGGCTTTCCAGGAATGTGCGGAGCCATGGATGGCGGAGCCCAAGCGCACATGGATGTGCTTGTAGCGTTTCCTGGAAAGCCCTATCCGACCGGCCCAGGCACCGAAGTTTTAGGCCTCAGTAACCCAGGCACCCAAGCAAAAACGAGGGACAGCATGAAGATAACAAGACAAGCCTACGCCGACATGTACGGCCCCACAGTGGGTGACCGAGTCCGCCTGGGCAACACCGAACTGTGGATCCAGGTTGAAAGCGACGCCACCCACTACGGCGACGAAGTAAAATTCGGTGGCGGCAAAGTCATCCGCGATGGCATGGGCCAGAGCCAGCGGGCCGACGACAGCGTGATGGACACCGTCATCACCAATGCATTGATTCTCGACTGGTGGGGCATCGTCAAAGCCGACGTCGGCCTGCAGAACGGCAGAATCGCCGCCATCGGCAAAGCCGGCAACCCAGACACCCAGCCAGACGTCACCATCGTCATCGGCCCCGGCACCGAAATCATCGCCGGTGAAGGCAAAATCCTCACCGCTGGCGGAATCGACGCCCACATCCACTTCATCTGCCCGCAGCAGATCGAAGAAGCCCTGATGAGTGGCATCACCACCATGCTTGGCGGCGGCACCGGCCCCGCCACTGGCAGCAATGCCACCACCTGCACCCCCGGCCCCTGGCACATCGGCAAAATGCTCCAGGCCGTCGACGACTTGCCCATGAACATCGGCTTCCTCGGCAAAGGCAACGCCAGCCTGCCGGAATCCCTGGAACTGCAACTCAAAGCCGGCGCCATGGGCCTCAAACTCCACGAAGACTGGGGCACCACACCCGCTTCCATCGACAACTGCCTCACCGTGGCGGACAAGTTCGACGTACAGATCGCCATCCACACCGACACCCTCAACGAATCCGGGTTTGTGGAAGACACCCTCGCCGCGTTCAAAGGCCGCTGCATTCACACCTACCACACCGAAGGCGCCGGCGGCGGCCATGCCCCCGATATCATCACCGCCTGCTCCAAGGACTACGTACTGCCGTCCTCCACCAACCCCACACGGCCGTACACCGTCAACACCATCGACGAACACCTCGACATGCTGATGGTCTGCCACCACCTGGACCCCAACATCCCGGAAGACGTGGCCTTCGCCGATTCCCGCATTCGCCGCGAGACCATCGCCGCGGAAGACATCCTCCAGGACATGGGCGTGATCTCCATGATCGCCTCCGACTCCCAGGCCATGGGTCGGGTAGGGGAAGTGGTGTGCCGCACCTGGCAGACCGCCCACAAGATGAAAGTACAGCGCGGCCTGCTGCCGGACGACGAACAACTGGGCGCCGACAACCTGCGCGCCAAACGCTACATCGCCAAGTACACCATCAACCCCGCCATCACCCACGGCATCGCGCACGAAGTGGGTTCCGTGGAAGTGGGCAAGCTGGCGGACCTGGTACTGTGGGACCCGGCCTTCTTTGGCGTAAAGCCCGCGCTCATTGTGAAAGGCGGCATGATTGCAGCGGCCCCCATGGGCGACCCCAACGCCTCCATTCCCACGCCCCAGCCCGTGCACTACCGCATGATGTTCGGGGCGCTGGGCCGTGCCGCCAGTGCCACCCGCCTGAGCTTTGTTAGCCAGGCCGCGCTGGATGCGGGCATTGGCAAGGAACTGGGGCTGAACAGCACCCTCGCGGCCTGTAAAAACGTACGCAGCGTTCGTAAGGGCGACCTCAAACTCAACGACGCCTGCCCACACCTGACCGTGGACCCACAAACCTACGAAGTGCACGCCGATGGCGAACTGCTCACGTGCGAGCCCGCCACCGAACTGCCACTGGCGCAGCTATATCATCTTTTTTAAGGAGCCCGACATGCTTGAGCTGACACAGAGAATCGGCCCAGTGGAAACCAGCGAAATCCACGACCACCTAACGCTGCCCTTCGAACTGCGCATGCGCGGCCGCCTGCGCGCCAGAACCGATACCGGATACGACGTTGGCCTGTTCCTCGACCGCGGTCCCGTGCTGCGAGAAGGCGAATTCCTGCAGGCCCAAAGCGGCGAAATCATCCGCATCCGCGCCGCCGACGAACCCGTGGTCACCGCCCGCATCGAACCCGGCGTGCCCCTGGCCCGGTTGTGCTACCACCTCGGCAATCGTCATGTGTCGCTATCCATCGGCAGCGAAGACACCGCAACAGATGGAAAGACCGGATGGGTGCGCTTCCCGCCGGACCACGTACTGGAAGAACTAGCCGAACGCCTGGGCGCCTCCCTGGTACACCACCAGGCCCCCTTCGACCCGGAACCCGGGGCATACGCCCAAGCAGGGCATGCTCACGGCCATTCACACGATCACAGCCACGGGCACGACCATGACCACCCTCATGCTCACTGACAGCAGCCAGACCGCCGTAGGCGACCTGTCCCTGCTGGGCCTGATGCAACTGGTCAGCCCCGCACTGCCCATCGGCGCCTTCGCCTGGTCCCAGGGCCTGGAAAGCGCCTTCGAACTGGGCTGGGTGAACAACGAAGACCAATTGGGCGACTGGCTGGAAGGTGTACTGGAAGACGGCCTCACCCGTTGCGAACTGCCCCTGCTCGTGCGCCTGCAAACCGCCTGGGCAACCAATGACAACGCTGGGCTGGCCCACTGGAACCAATGGCTGCACGCCACCCGCGAAACCGCCGAACTGAGCGACGAAGACGCCCGCCTGGGCTCTGCGCTC
Source organism: Marinobacter sp. G5_S1_61_S3 (assembly GCF_054968585.1). Taxonomy (NCBI): domain Bacteria; kingdom Pseudomonadati; phylum Pseudomonadota; class Gammaproteobacteria; order Pseudomonadales; family Marinobacteraceae; genus Marinobacter; species Marinobacter sp. G5_S1_61_S3. The sequence continues at coordinate 3,664 of NZ_JBQKUK010000007.1, forward strand.
ATTCGCCTGTTGGGCAGTCTGGAACTGCTACCAGCCGAAGGCCGAATGCCGGAAGACCCCGGCTACGTCACCGTCTTCTCCTGGGCCGCCCACATGCGCCACGTACCCGTGCGCCAAACCCTGCTCGGCTTCGCCTGGGCCTGGCTGGAAAACCAACTCGCCGTCGCCTGCAAAGCCTTGCCCCTGGGCCACACCGCCGCCCAACGGCTGACCGAACGGCTGCGCCCGAAGCTGGTACACGCCGTCGACCAGGCACTGACACGGAAAGACAACGAACTCGGCCCGGTACTGCCAGGCCTCGCGCTCGCGAGCGCACACCATGAAACCCAGTATTCACGGCTTTTCAGAAGCTGAACAAAAAGCGCTATTTGTTAGAGAAACGGAGAACACGCCATGAAACATTGTCTGAGAGTAGGAGTCGGCGGCCCGGTCGGCTCAGGTAAAACCGCCTTGCTGCGCCAACTCTGCAAAGCGTTAAAAGACCACTACGACATCGCCGTCGTCACCAACGACATCTACACAAGGGAAGACGCCGACTTCCTCCTGAAACACGATGCCCTCCCAGCCGACCGCATCCTCGGCGTGGAAACCGGCGGCTGCCCCCACACAGCCATCCGCGAAGACGCCTCCATGAACCTCGCGGCCATCGACGATCTGCAAAACCGACACCCCAACCTGGAACTGGTGCTGGTGGAATCCGGCGGCGACAACCTCTCCGCCACCTTCAGCCCGGAACTGTCCGACCTCACCCTGTACGTTATCGACGTCTCCGCCGGCGACAAAATCCCCCGGAAAGGCGGCCCTGGCATCACCAAATCCGACCTGCTGATCATCAACAAAATCGACATCGCCGAACAGGTGCATGCATCGCTGGATGTGATGGAAAGGGACTCAAAGAAAATGCGTGGTGAGCGGCCGTTTGTGTTCACCAACCTTTATGACGGGGTAGGGCTGGAGACGATCATCAGCTTTATTCTGGAGCGGGGGATGTTGCCGGAACGGCGCGCCAACGAAGTGGCCGAAACCGCCTGACACCGAACCACAAACACCGAATTCAGCAACACAAGGAAGAACACCATGAACCAGACCACCAAACTCCTCATGGCCGCCGGCCTGCTACTCACCGCCACCACCACAGCCGCTCACATCGGCCACGGTGCCCATGCTGAAAGCGGCTTCCTCAGCGGCCTGCTGCACCCGATGCTGGGCCTGGACCACCTGCTGGCCATGGCCGCTATCGGGTTTTGGAGTGTGCGCCAGAATAACCTCATGAAGAACGCGACGCCGGCGTTCGTGATTGGTGGCATGGTTCTGGGGGCGGCCCTGGCTTGGGGCGGACTGAGCTTGCCCGGCGTTGAAACTGGCATCACCTTCTCGGTACTGGTGGCCGGCATTCTCATCGCCACCTTGGCGAAACTGCCAACTGCTGTTGGCGGTATGCTCGTCGGTGCGTTCATGCTGTTCCACGGCTTCGCCCACGGCACAGAAATGCCCGCAGGCGCAACGCTCGCGGCATACCTGGCCGGTTTTTCCATCGCTACCCTCGCCATCACTCTGGTTGGGCGTGGGCTGGGTAGCCTGATGCTGAAGGCGGATAGCCGATTTAGCCGTGGTGTTGGTAGTGTGCTGGCAGTTGCTGGGGCATACCTGGCGGCTGCCTGATGGCTTGACGAAAGCAGGTAGCAAACAAAAAGCCGCTCGGGAAACCGGGCGGCTTTTGTTGTATATGGTTTACTGAATTTTACGTCCTCCGGGTAGGAACTTTTCCACGGATTGGTCTAGTGTGTAGTCATAAGAAACGGATCGACGCCGCTGTTAAGGATGACGGATGGAATTCACGGTGTTACCGCACACACTCCAAAGCGCCATTCCAACGGGCATCTGGTATCTGATTCCGCTGTTCTTCCTGGCGGTGGTCATCAAATTACACTGGTTCAAGAGCAATGCCGGGGAAGCGATGGTTAATCTTTCCGCCAGATTCTATCTCGATAGAACGTGGGGTGGATGCGGGGGGGGGGGGCGAATTCCTAGGGTGTAAGGCATTTCCAAGGTGTCGGGAGAATTGTTGATGCTTCGTTATTGCAATAATGAAGCAGTCAAATAATTGCCACGCCTCCGATGTTAGAGTATATCGCAGTCGGTTGATTTTGATGATATTAGTTTAAAATTGTGATGTGGATGGCTGAGCAAATTCAAGCGGTCAAATGATTGCAATAATGAAGTTCTCTATCTAACCACTGTTAAGGTATATAAGGAGATTGTCTTGAGTGATTTTCGAGAGGAGCTAGAAAGCTGCGAGGGCCAAAAATCCCTTGTTCTCGGAAATGGTTTCGGAATTTCTTACGATGTTGCTGCAGGGACTGATTCGTTCTGCTGGGATTCACTAGCAGACCTCTGTGAATTTGAAGCAGATAGCCCTTTGAGGGACTTGCTCGAAGAATGTAACTTCGATTTTGAGATAGTTCACCAAAAAATTAACAATGCGATAAGTGTTGTCCAAAAGTACGACGATGAAAATCAGCTGTCCGAGAAGTTGTTTGATGAAATACAGGTCCTACGGGATCAGCTGGTTTCAGCCGTGGCTCGGTCTCACCCTCCCTCTTTAAATCGGGAATGCACTCCGGTTGAGAAGCGCAATATCTCTCGGATGGTCAGTAACTGTAGAAGTTTTCTTACTAAATTCGAGAAGGTGTTTTCTTTAAATTATGACCTGTTGTTGTACTGGGTTCGCTGCTTCGACAACGATTTCTTGGGCAATGATTGTTTTGAGAAAGACGGCGATGAACTAATTTTTTCATCCGACGATGATGCTGAATTTCTTTTTCCGCATGGTGCGCTTTTTATATACCGTGACGGGTATTCTGCGAAGAAATCCAGAAGCAGTAGGCCCCGCCCAATACTAGCTCGAGTGGAAGACAATATTGAAAACGGCATCTTCCCCATGTGTGTGTCGGAGGGAACAGGCGATCAAAAGTTGTCGGCCATAAAATCTAACGAGTACCTTTCTTTCTGTTATGGAAAAATAAAAGAATGCAAGGGCACAGTGTTCACTTATGGAGCCTCTTTTTCAGAGGGGAAGGATAATCACATCATTGAAGCTCTCATTCAAAGTCCAGCGAAGCGCATCATTGTGGGCGAGTTTAAGCCAAGCGAAGGCGACAAGTATCGTTTGCTCCACGAGTTCAGCAAGGTCATGGACACTTTAAACGAGAGAAAAGAGGTCATGGTGGCTGATACGAGCAGTATCGACATATGGTAAACCTTAACCAGGGGCTGCAGCGGACCGGTTTTCCGGCGCGGTGCGCCTACAAAAAGGCCGCTGAGCCCAAGCGTTAGACCTATAGGGAGAAGAGATGAGCGTCGAAGAAGACATTGGGGAACTTGAGGCGCTTAAGGTGTCAGCGCCTCACGAAATCAACCTTTCTTACCTAGATCACCGTAGCAGGAAGACGACAAAGCTCGTAGGCAATACCAGCGAGCAGAACTATGTCAAAGGGCAACATCGAACATATGAGTTCGAATTCAAAGAGCCTCAATTTGTAACTCGGATTCAACTCAGCACGCTGGATTATGCTGATGGGAACAAGGCCACGTTTACTTGTACTTACTATCCTTCGGGCGATAAGGGCAAGGTCCAGATCGCTAACGCAAAAAATGCATGGAGCGTGCGCGTAAACGGGTTCATCACCAAGTTTTCGATTGAGCCGCCGAGAAAGTATCTGGGAGACCAACTTCTTACTGCAGTACAGATTGAGGGGGTGCGGCCGTCGGAATTTCCCGATATCGCTAAGCAAGTCGGATCGGTCGAAAACCTTCGTCAATCAGCTTTAGAAAAATGCAGAGAGCGCCTTGACGCAGTTACAGCTAAAGAATCCGAAGTTGATGGTCTTAACAATACAATTACCGAATTGACGGATACCATAAATCAACTCACCGACGATAAATCACAAGTCGAGGGTGAGCTTGAATCTGTCAAGGAAGAGCTATCAGCAACCGAACGGGCCGTTGGATCAAAGAAGCAAGAGCTTTCGGAGTATTCAGCCCGAATCGAGTCCGCTGCTTCGTCGATTGAGCAGAAATCGGAAGAACGGAAACAACTTTCGAGCGACATCACCAAAGCCAAGGCGGAGCTGCGAGATCTAAAAGAGAACATCAACTTGTTCCCTACGGAAATTAGCGGATTCGTCTCTCAGGGTGCGTCCAGCATCAAAAGGTACTCATTTTTCGCGGCGATCCCAATTATTATAATAAGCCTGGTGACGGTTGATCTTCTTCTTAGGGCATCTGAGCTCAGTAACTTAACGAATCTGCCGCAGGATATTTCGATCTGGGAGGTATTGGTTGCTCGCTTTCCGTATGTACTGGTTTGTGGCGCACTCCTTGCCTCAAGCTACAAACTTGCCAGAGTTTTTATCGCCGAAATCATCCGAATCAATCAGCAGCGTTTGAACCTGACAAAAATAAGTATCATCGCTAAAGACGTATCGGATGCGTCTGAAGACGGTTTATCGCTTGACGACGCGGCACGTTATGAGCACCGCACACATCTCAAGATGAATCTGTTGCGCGAGCATTTGAAGGGCTATCTTGCGGAGGATTACCAATATTCGAAAAAGGATCTGCCGCCTCAGGAACCATCGACGGATGAGGCTGGTCGAGATGGGACCGAGGCCTAACCAGTGGCTGTTGTCGGACGCACCTACGCTGGCGCTCCGGTGCGCCGCAAAGCCAAAGCATTATATAAAGAGAAAGGCGAAACAAGGAGTAAGTATGAAAAACTATTTCTACATTTTAGTTCTGATGCTTTCCGTTCCAAATCTAGCTTCGGCGGACGATAGCTCCTCTCTTCTGTTTGATGGAGGAATTGGGAGCCTAATTGCGTTAAGGGATAATTTTTTATCGAATATAGTGACCAAGTTTCAGATGGCTGCCTTCCTCAACCCTCGAAAATGGAGGACAAGATGGAGTTAGCTCTCCGTAAAAACGGATTCTCCATTTCAGCAGAAAAATCATTTTTCCCAAATGTGATAAATATTACAGCACTAGGGTTTGGCACGAACGACTATTCATGTGCCATTCATGTCGAAGCGGATCTTATATTTTACGCTAACGTCGCAGTGCCTTACGCACAAGAAATGGAAGACGGTAGCACTACCTTCGCACCAGTAACTTATACATTTGGAAGCACAATGTTGACTGGTAGGAAGAATGGGATGCAGGGACGCATAGAAGAAACAGTGAAAGAATTTGGAGACAATTTATACTTACAAATTTCTCGTTCCAGGGACGAACTGGCTGACAACTTTCCTGAAATTCTCGAATACCACGCAAAGCAGAATTCGCAGAACAATTAGAAATATAACAAGGCGCATCAGTACGAGAGAAAACCGCGACAGATCTATTTTCTCAAAAGGAAAACAGGGACAGATCTATTTTTTGGATCTATTTTTTGAAACCTGCGGTCGCCTGCACACCGCAATCCGCGAAGACGCCAGCATGAACCTGGCCGCCATTGATTCGTTTAGCCCCCTAGGCCCAAGCCCAATATATAGAGACCGATTCCAGCCCAGGTGAACAGTAGCAGCGCCCAAGGTAGCCATGGGGTTCGATAGCGGATCTCGGATTTTGCAGGATTTTGTTCTGCGCTTTCGGTCGCTGTTTGGTGTTCTTCTTTTTTGCGCTGTTTGTCTTTTTCCCGGGCTTTGGCTTTTTGCTGTTTTTTATACTGATCAATGCCCTTCGCGATACCCTGCGCAATCATTTTTGTCTGCTCTTTGCTTTGCCGTGGCCGCTGAGTTGCCTTTGCCATGGCCAAGGCTTCCTCCTGGGTTTGCGGTGACGGTGCCTGCTTTTTAATTTTTGCCATAGGGCTCGGCTCGGGTTGTTGGTCAATGGGCTATTATAACGGTTAAGATCGGCGTCGTTTATTCAGCCAGGAGCCAAGCTATTACCTTTCCGCTGCCTCGTTTATATTCTTTCCGTCGTTGTCCTTACGCTATGCGCGCTCGGCTCGGGATCTTGTTTGCCGGACTGACGGTGGAGCTGCGGGAGATCGTGCTAAAAAACAAGCCGGCGCAGATGCTGGCGGTCAGTCCCAAAGGCACGGTTCCTGTTCTGGAGTTGGCAGGAGGTGACCGTTCCGAGAGGCTCGTTATTGAGGAAAGCAGGGAAATCGTCGAATGGGCGTTGCGGCAGAGTGATCCGAAGGGTTTGTTGAACACTGATTTAGTAAGCGCTAATGCCCTGATCGACCGCAACGATAACGAATTCAAACACTGGTTGGATCGTTATAAATACGCGGATCGCCATCCAGAACTCTCCCAGTTGGATTACCAGCAAAAGGGTGAGGTGTTTTTGCAGGCGTTGGAAAGCCTATTAGCCAAGAACCGGTATCTCCTGGGGAGCAACATCAGCATCGCTGATATTGGCATCATGCCCTTTGTACGCCAGTTCGCCCATGTCGATCGGGAGGTGTTCTACAGTCTGCCCTATCCGAATTTACAGAAATGGCTGAGGGATTGGCTGGATCATCCAGTGTTCCTGCAGGCCATGATCAAGTTCCCGTCTTGGCAGGAAGGCGATGATGAGGTGGTATTTCCACTGAAATAACGGGACTGAAAAGACGGGACAGGTTTATTTTCCCCCTGCCCGTTCCCGCCGAATCAGCAGTACCAAAGCCACCGCCGGTATCTCGGCCCAACCGGGGCGCTCGGCCACTTGCTCCGGGCGCCGCGTTCTGCGGCCTTTTCTGGAAAGATATCCTCGCCGCCGGTTGGGTGTTGCTCTTTCAACTCTTATCCTTCAACTCTGTCCAAAAATACATCTGTCCCGATTTTCGGTCCGTGTTTTAGTTGGTGTCGATTTTTTTTACGGGTTATCTAGGGTTTTGAGAATGGTATTACTTAACTATTTAAAAATAATGCAGAAATCTATTTTCGTATGATTATTGCATCAATTGTTCTTACGTTTTAAATGCAGTGAGATAGAACCATGATACGAAAAACTATATTTGGAATCGTTCTTGTTTTGCTTGCTCCCATCGCGAGCAGCTCAGTTATTTTTGATTTCGATTTGTCGCCAGCAAGTGAGTTCGCGACAGGCGATAGGGTGGCAATATCCTTCGCAGACAACACTGACTTCAATGCCGTAGATAAGGCTGATCTTTTGAGCTGGGAGTGGAGTATCGGTGGCGATGTTAGGTCTAGTAACAACCTTTATTCTGACAACGTAGGTGCTTTGTTTGGTTATGCTTCTGGTGCCTTGTCATTGATTGTTGGTCAAACTGGTAGTGGTGCATATTTGCATAGCAATGGTGATTTCATGTCTCAGCTCGGGCAGGACTGGTACACATCTGTGCATACGTATGGTGGGGTGCAGTATGTTAGTGTTGGGACGCTCACATTCTCAGGTACTAAAAGAGGTTCAGTGGAAGTTCCTGAGCCTGCGGCACTGAGCCTGCTAGGTTTGGGTTTAGCTGGGTTGGTTGTTTTCCGGCGTAAGCAGCGTCCATCGCAGAGGTGTTGATTATTGAAGCGTCTGCAAAAATGTGTGTCCTGGTTTCTGAAACCGGGACAGATCTATTTTCTCTGAGATCCCGATCCGCATGTCGAGTCAGCCTCGCAAACCATCATTCTTTTGCAGAAACGCCAATGCGCTCGGCCAGGTAATCGCAAAAGTGTTGGGCGACGTCCTGGCCGTCTAGGTCTTCGGCGATTGTCGTCTTTCTTTGCTGGTTATCAATCGCAAGAATCTTGAAGTGCTCCACCTTGCTTACCCCCTGTCCCGTGCTTCCCGTGCGCTTGATGGTCAGGCGCAAAACCTGATCCATCGTCAGCTTGCGGCTGCGTACAGGCAGGAAGAGCCAGCTTCTCAAGGTACGAATTCCCTGTCGGTCAATACGGACAACCAGTCGGTTGAAGGGCAGGTATAAGGCAGCAGCGCCTGCAGCAATCGCGACCAGCACAAAGGGGACGCCGAACAGGCCCAAGAACACGCCAAAGGCCCCGCCCGAAAAAGCCGACGTCAGCATCGATACGCTTGCAAACCCGAAACCGCCTGCAAAGATCCAGGCGAACGCGCTGAGCATCTTGTTGCGGAACATGGGGAAACGCATTTTTATCTGATGGCCATAATCCTGGTAGTTCATGGCACGGGAGAGGCCTGGCAGGTCCAATTGGCCAGACTGTATGGCTTCTTTGGCGGCCTGGGATTGTTCGTTACGCAGGTCGCGCGCCTGAGCACTGATATCATGCTCGACACTCTGAGAACGGGTATCGCCGTGAAACGCCGGAATGTCGTACTGGCGCTCCAGATCTACGCCCGCAATATCCGCTTTCACCGATAGACGCCAGAAATGGTACCGGCTGGACCGTTCAATATCGGCTTCTGGTAAGTCGCCCGGCAGGTCGAATCGAAAAGCAAAGCGTACACCTTGCCCGGCTGTCTCAATTTTCGGTGTGCCGCGCTCCGCCCAGAGTATCTGCTCTCGGCGGGTGCGGTTCTTTCCCGATCCAGAGACATAGGTGTAAATACATTCCAGTGTCACGGTGACTTCTGCACCGGGAGCTGCAAGTTCCTGAATCCTGAGCCTTGGCACTAGGATTGTGCCACCCATCTGGCCACCGATGGCCGCTGGATACGGGTCCATTTCCAGTTCGACCGTGCCGTAGTGGCGATATTCCCGGGTCATGGCGACGGCTTTCCAAAGCAGCCCCAGGCCCACGGCAGGAAAAGCGACAACCATTAGAACCAACCACTGATTTTGATCCAGGGCCTTTGGCAGCGTCCAGAGCAGCGGCGTGCTTATGGCGTTCCACAACAGAGCCATGACCCAGGTGAGTAAAAGCGTGCGTTTGCGATCAGAACGGATGCGAGGGGCTTCCCAGCCCTTGCGGCTTTGCCAGTTGAGGTGCGTCATTGTGGTGGGTCTTTTGTTGTTGGGGCGAAAACCCGGACAGATCTGTTATCTGGAGGTCAGATCTATTATCCGCGCGCACGTTTAGAGAGGTAAGTCGCGAATTCGTCGCCAGCAAATGCTGTGGTTCTGCCGGTTTTCAGGTCTTCCTGACCCGCGTCGATGGCATCTCTCAGATCATTCATCTTCGTAACGTAGCTGGACTCAGCTTCCTCGACCATCCTCAGGCCGGCTCGCAGTACTTCGCTCGCATTCTGGTAACGGCCAGAGGCAATCAGGTGGTCAACCACTTCGGACTGATGCTCTGTGAGTACAATATTTCTCGTTGCCATGGGGTCGGCCTTTCAAGAGTGATATTGGCATAATATGCCAATCAATGCGTTTGCGGTCCAGTGCTGCAAAAGGCGTATCGGTGTCAGCGCTGAATCTCGGAAGCTATTTCCCCCTTGCCCGTTCCCTCCGAACCAGCAACACCAAAGCCAGTGCCGCCAGTGATCCCATCACAGCGGCGAAAGTGATCCCGGTCGTCTTCAGGCTGGTCACGCTCGCCATCAATCCCAGGCCGATCACCGGTACTGAGATAGCGATATAGGCCACGACAAAGAACGCAGACGTTACCGCTGCCTTCTCCCGCACAGGGCTGGCCGCGGCGATGGCGCCCATGCCGGCGCGGAATGAGATGCCCTGGCCCATACCGGCAATCACAGCACCGGCGATGAACAGCGCGAGGGACTGGGTGTATATGCCTAGTGCTATCGGAATCACACCGAGCATCAGGGAAACGCAGCCCAGAGGTAGGCGCAGCCTGAGCGGCAGTCTGCCCTGCAGGAACTGCCCCACGGTCGAGGCGATGAAGATGCTGCCGGCCACAACGCCGATCAACAACCGATTGTCGTAGCCCAGGACCTTACCCATCATCGCCGGGGCGATGGATGTGAAGAAGCCGCACATGGCGAAGCCTGCGAAACCGGCAATGGCGGCGGGAATAAATACACCGCGGACTTCTGCTGGCACGTTCAGGCGCTGGACGGACAGTTTGGGGCGAGCGGGTTTCGAGACGGTCTCAGGCGCCGCCCAGATGCAGCACACGGCCAGCACAGCCATGGCAATGTGCACCAGAAAGGTCAGGTGCAGTGGCCAGGGTAGGTACTGGGAAAGAGCGCCAGCTAACATCGGCCCTAGGCCCAGCCCGCCCATGTTCGCCGCTGTGGCAAAGAAGGTGGCTTTCTCACGCCAGTGGGGCGGGGCAAGTTCAATGACTGCCACCGTGGCCGTGCCGGTAAAGATCCCTGCGGACAGCCCAGACAGCACCCGGCCGGTCAGGATCATCGCCAGGCCATCGGCCTGCCAGAACACCAGGTCACTGATGATGGAGCAAGCCAGGCCCGCAAACAGCAAAGGCCGGCGGCCTATCTGATCAGACCAGCGCCCGGTCACTACCAGTGCGGCGATCACACCAAAGGCATAGGTGGCAAAGATGATGGTGATCATCAGGTCGGAAAACCCGAAACGGTCCTGGTAGATCGGGTAAAGAGGCGTCGGCATGGTGGTGCCGATCATCGTGACACTGAAGGTGAAGGCTGCGCCCAGGAAAATAAGCAGCGGAAACAAGCGGTGTTGCTTGGGTGAGGGCATGCAGGGGTCCTGGTCGGCAATCTTAAAAGTTGGTGTGCTCGTTTTTGGTCTGTTCACACCCGATCAATAATCCCACACAAGGCATCCAGCCCATCCGTCAGCGCCGCCGATGGCGTAGAGGGTCTCTGTGGTTTCTTCGGTTAGGCAGACGATGCGTTGGGGATAGTTCATGGGGGCACTATACCGTGAAAGTGGGGCTTGACCACTCATGCAAATCCGCGTGATCGCAGACACCCACAGCAAAATGCGCCCTGGCATCTACTCGTAGACGTCTCGCAGGGAAAGCAGCTCAAAGTCCGGGGTAACGCCCAGCCCGGGTCGATCGCTGAGCCACATGCGGCCATTGGCGACCTCCGGGGCGCCTGTGGCGAGTTGCACTGTGTTGTAGTTGTGCAAATCGGTGGTGTTCAACAAGGCTCTGGGGGATGTACTGGCGGCCAGATGCGCATAAGCCGCCGTCGCAATTCCACTGCCCCAGGCGTCTTCTACGGTCATGGGTATGCCGGCATCTGCACAGACGTCGCGAATGATCCGGGAGGGCGTCAACCCACCGAATTTGCTGACCTTGAGGGCAATGGCATCCATGGCGTCGTCCCTGATGCCGCGCTGGAGCTCATTCAGGGTGTTGAAAGCCTCGTCCAGTTTGATCGAATGCCTGGCACGGCGCCGGACCGACAGGCACTCTTCGTAGCTTCGGCAGGGCTGCTCCAGGTATATATCCACATCCTCGACGGCTTTTGAAAAACGCAGCGCCTCGTCGCGCCGCCAGGCGGCGTTGATATCGCCGATCCAGAGCTCATCCGGCTGTTTGAGTTTGTTAAGCCTGCGAACTAGGTCGATATCCTCATCCACTTTATGGCCCAGCTTGATTTGAATGTGGCGGAATCCCTCGTCGCGGTAACGCCGTAGTGATTCTTCCATTTCCTCTGGCTCGGCCAGTGGCACAATCCGGTGCAAGGGCATGGAGGGCGATTGAAGCCCGCCAAGCAAGGTGTAAACCGGAAGTCCGGACACCTTGCCCAGTAGATCCCAGCAGGCAATATCGATGGCCGCTTTGGCAACCGACTGGCCGGTAAGGGCCTGATTCATCCGTTCCTGGATGACTGACACTTGCCGCGGGTCCTGGCCGAGTATTTCAGGAGCGAGCAGGGACAGGCAGGAGGGAAGGCCCTCGGCAAACGCCGGCATGTAGTTGGGGCCGCAGGGGCACACCTCGCCATAGCCTTCGAGGCCCGTGTCTGTTGAAAGCACAACCACCGTTGTTTCGAAAGCCTGGTGAGAGCGGCCACCAGCGAAGGCATAGGCTTTTCCAGTATATTCCAGGCTCGCCGTGTATACGGCCATTCGCTCGATACGCATAGACCACTCCGCTCTGTACCCATCCCTGATCAGGTAAATCTAGTTCAGCTATGTGGGGATAGATAGCAGAGCCGGTCGCCTTGAATGTCACGTTTGGCGACAAACGCTTCGGCGGGAGCCTAGTCCTCGTAAATCATCTTCCGCGTCATGCCGCCATCGATCACGAAGTTCTGACCGGTCACAAAGCGGGCGTCCGGCGAGACGAGGTAGGCCACCATAGCTGCCACGTCCTCGGGTTTGCCGACACGCCCACTGGGATGTTGCTCATGATCAGTGGCAGACAGAGGCTGCGGTTCAGAGGGCGCATGGGCCTGCCAGGCACTGACATCTATCCAGCCCGGGCTGATGCTGTTGGCCCGCACATCAGGCCCCAGGCTCATGGCCAGAGCGTGGGTCAGGGCGAGCAGGCCGCCCTTGGTTGCCGCATACGCCTCGCTATTGGGCTCGGACTGCAAGGCGCGGGTAGAGGCGATGTTGACGATGCTGCCCCGGCGTTGGCGCAGGTGCGGTATCGCGTGCTTTGCCAATAAAAAGGCGCCGGTCAGGTTGACGTCGATTCTTCGTTGCCACTGATCCAGTTCAAGCATTTCTATGGGGCCGGTGTCTGGATCTGCGATCCCCGCATTATTGACCAGAGCGTCCAGTCCCTGGCCCCATCGCGCGGCCTCCTCTACGGCCGAGGCTACGTCGGGCTCGCGGGATACATCCGTGGTGATCAGTAGCAGGTTGTTCGGATCGCCGAAATCCTGTCTGCATGCGCTGATGGCGTCTGCATTCTGGTCCAGGACGACCACTCGCCAGCCCTTGTTCAGGAAATGGGCGGCGATACCCTTGCCGATGCCCTGGGCGCCGCCTGTTATCAGTATGACCGGGGGTTGCTGTGCCATGTGTTCGGGCTCCTTTTGAAAACTGGGACAGAGCTATCTTCTCCCGCTGCCCTCTAAATCTCTACAAACCGCGGCACCAACATCAGCCCGTCACCCACTGCCAACATCTCCCAGGAGCTGCTTGCAAGGTACGGGTACAGAATCATCCCAATGCCGCAGTAACGGGTGACGATGTTTTTTGTGCGCCTACCATACATGAAGTACCCGAATCCGATGCAGGTCCAGATCGGCCAGTGGCTGCAACCGAAAGGAGTGCGCATTCCTTAAGCTTCCGTAACCTATTGAAAGATAAATAAAAGGTAATAGGTGGAGCAGCGTGTATTTCTGGTATTCTCAAATGGTTCATAAAACTGGCAAGTGCCTGATGGGAGGATGGAGAAGATGGTCTCCTTCCCGTCATACCGGGCAGATCAGACCACCTGAACAATGGGATTTATATCAATGAAAATGAAATCACTGCTCGTTTTTTTATCTCTGAGTGCCACCTCATTGGGGGCCGTTGCGGGTGACACAGCCGACGCCGCGCTAGGTGGCGGTATTGGCGGAGCAATTGGGGCTGCCATCGGCAACGAGGTAGGTGGCAGAGATGGTGCTATTCTCGGCGGTGCCCTCGGTGCGGCAACCGGAACAGCCATTACCACCAGAGATCATAGAGAATACGATCGCGACCATGATCGCCGTCGTCATGACTACGATGATCGCCGGCCTTACCGGAAGTCTGGTGGCCATTTCTGCCCACCGGGCCAGGCGAAAAAGGGCAACTGCTGAAACGCTACACGCCTTGCGCTGCCATTTTGAACTCCAGCGCCATGTTGTACGCGGCTCCACGCAAACATATGACGTGGTGCTCTCGATCATATATATCCATTTATCTCTCCCTGATGCTTTTCGCCACCTGTTTGTAGCGTGCGTCTTTTCCTTTGACGACAATATGATGAATAGCGGCTCGGTCAAAAATGTAGATATGCCCAAGACCGTGGGTCTCGCTATAACCTCCCAGTATGTCGAATGAATCGAGCGAATCTTTATAAACCGCATGGTCGGGTATATCGAAGGCTTCCCGTTGCTTGATCGCAATATCCCGAAGTTCGGGGGATAGAGATGGCCGAACATCTTCAGTAAAGAACGCACGAATGAATTGTTCAGCGTCGCCGGACAGATCAATGCCAGGGTAGAAGGTCTCGGCGTCGACTATTTCGTGAGACATCGTCCAGTCTTCCTAGTGGAAGGCCAAGACAGACCTATTTTTGGTGGATTTAACGGCATAGAATTGGCGAACGGTATCAACTGGATGTTCATATAGCACCCAGATAACAAGCGCAACGACAGGCCTTATTATGCATTTGGATAAAGCAAAGAAGCGCATTGCAAAGCAGGTCAAGAAGGGCTTTCATGGCTATCCGTTGGTTTCGCTGGAATACTTTGGTAAAGCGCCGGATTCAGCCACCGAGGTCGTTGTTTCATTTACTGAGGAAGAGGGTGCCGATCCTCAGAAGCAAACGTTTGTAAGCGGCGGTGATGCCCGGGAAGATGAAACGATTCAATCCACCCTCGTGAAAATTATTGAGCGGGCGGATGCCAAGACGGTGACCGAGATCGAGGGCATTTCCGCTCTATAATTAAAACAGACGTGTTAGCGCCATGATGACTTGTTCATGCAAGCACAGAGCCCCTCAGAGGTAATCTTGGCGAATAAGCATCTTTTGGAAAGAGTTACTTGGAGTTATCAGCCCATTTCGAAAAATATCTATCAAACAAGAGCTATCAAACAGACATGACGAGAAAGACATTAGGCTTAACCCGGAAACCCATCAAAGACGCCAAACCAGTGGCTGAGGAAGCCGAAGCTAAGGTTGAGGTTGAGGCTGATCCACAAAAACGTTTTTTAAACGGTGTGGCTATCAATCCAACGCCGGGGATTCGTTTGGAGTCAGGTTCAGAAAAACTCACGGTGCGTGCGATGGATTTGATCACGCCGATTGGAATGGGGCAGCGAGGTTTGATAGTTGCACCGCCGGGGTCTGGAAAATCGACGATCTTAAAAGATATTTGCCAGGCGGTGGGAAAGGCGTATCCCGAGATTAAACTTTACGCGTTATTGATCGATGAGCGACCCGAAGAGGTCACTGATTTCAGGCGTAGCGTCCCGGCTGAGGTACACGCTTCTTCTTCGGATGAAAGCTATGCTCATCACGTTCGCGTTGCCGATGAGCTTCTTGATATCGCCCGCCAACAAGCGGGCGAGGGTCACAACGTCATGATTGTGATTGATTCTCTCACGAGGCTTTCGCGTGTGCATAATGCGGAGCGAAAGAGCAGCGGTCGTACTATGTCTGGCGGGGTTGATGCGCGAGCGATGGAGATCCCGCGGAGGTTGTTTGGCGCTGCACGAAACATTGAGAATGGCGGGTCGCTGACCATTTTGGCAACCGTTCTGGTTGATACCGGCAGCCGTATGGACCAGGTTATATTTGAGGAATTTAAGGGCACGGGGAACATGGAGCTGGTTTTATCAAGAGACGTTGCGAATCAGCGAATCTTCCCCGCGCTGGACATTTCGAAAAGCAGTACACGCCGGGAAGAGCTGCTGTTAGATCCGAAACATTTAGACAAAATAAGAGCTTTGCGCCGGGCGCTTAGTGGTCTCAAACCGCTGGAGGGCACGAGAAAGCTGGTTGAGTTGCTTGAGAAATGCCCCACAAATGCCGAGCTTCTGAACAGCATCCCCGGAACGCACACCGATTGAATCTGCGATACGAGGTCAGGCCCGCGAGAAAGCCGCAAAAGTGATCTCGCTGAAATCCGCGCATGTCAGGTTGGCAATGATGGCCTTGCAGCTGGCCAGATCTTTTATTTCGGTTATTTGGGTAACCTGGGCCTCTTTTCTGGGGTCATTGAGGGATTAGGAGGGCGTAAGCATGCAAATCGGAGTGATCGCAGACACCTACAGCAAGATGCGTCCCGAAGCCCTGGAGGTTTTGGAAGGCTCGGATCTGATTCTTCATCGTTCAACGCGCAATCAGGCTGGTTCGCCAGTTTGAGCAAAACCAGCCAGTCTCCACATAAGGCCATCGAGTGCTAAACGGAACACGAATTAATGGCTAATGGACAGTTTCGGCAGCTTCACGTGGAAGAAGGACTTGATTTTGGCTTTGAGTGACACTGCCATCTGCGCGATATATTCGCTTCGTTCCTGCGATGCAAGCTTTGTGTAGTAATCAATGTCGATAGTGCCCTGTTCGTTCAGTTTCGGAGCCTGATAAGTCATGGTGGTGTGTCCTGGTTCGATAAGTGAGTATCTTCTACAGGACTTATGGTAATGAGTGCGAGGCTCTTGAAAAAGCGATCCTTTCTCATCAGACTGATGAATTAATCTCATCAGTCGAGCGAAGTTATGCGCCACCTGCCACCCCTGAATGCGCTTCGGGTATTTGAATCAGCGGCTAGACACCGCAGCTTTGTCGCAGCTGGCAAGGAACTTTTCGTGACGTCATCGGCGGTCAGTCATCAGGTGAAGACACTTGAAGAATATTTAGGGCTTTCACTGTTTGATCGAAGCAGGCGAGCGGTGACGTTAACCCCTGAAGGCGAGCAATATCTCTCATCGGTCAGGCATGCGTTCGATGAGATTGAAATGGCCACCCAACGACTGACCGCGAACCAGGAATCCAACGTGGTCAAGATCAGTGTTGCCCCCAACTTCCTAACCCGCTGGCTGATGCCACGCATGGCACGATTCCAGGCCCTATACCCGGATATTGAGCTGGAAATTAATGCGTCCATGGGGCTGCTGGATTTCGATCGCACCAGTACCGATATGGCGGTTTATTTCGGGAATGGTGAGTGGGACGATATTGAAGTGCATTTCCTGCGCAAAGTTATGCTGGTTCCGGTGTGTAGCCCGCGGCTACTGGACGGTGAGTTGCCGCTGGAGAAGCCTGAAGACTTGGCTAAACACACTCTGATTTATGTCAGCAAACGGAAGTGGGAGTGGGAGAACTGGCTGGAACAATCAGGCGTGGATTTTATATCCGCCCGGGGCAGCTTACAGATGTCCAGCGGGCAACTTGCCACGGCGGCGGCCCAAGAGGGCCTTGGAGTGGCGCTGGCTGATAGCACCCTGACGTCCCGTGAGATTAAATCGGGGAAGTTGGTGGTGCCTTTCGACATCCAATTGGATACGAATCGGGCCTTCTATCTGGTCTACCGCAAGCAACGTCCGCTGACCATCGGAATGAAAGCCTTCAAGGAGTGGCTGATGAGCGAGATATAGGGAGCCCTCGGGCCTGATTCTGGGAGGAAAACCGGGGCAGAAACGGCTTAAACTCGGGGCGGCTCAGATGAACGTCCAGGCCAAGACCCGCGTAATCTTATTTCCCTGCTTCATCTCAATTTCCCTTATATCGACTGCACCAAGCTTACGAATCAACTTCTTTGCGGGCTTAACATTGTCGGCTTTTGAAACCAGGCTGGTAAACCAGCGACATTGAGTTGAATACGCCTGGCTTTCTCTTATCAGCTTTTTCAGAAACAGCTGCTCACCCCCCTTGCACCAAAGCTCTGCTCCCAGACCGCCAAAATTCAGAGTAGGGGATTCGGATTTTGTTTTTTGTTCACCGTGACTGCGAGCAAGGTTATTGAGTTTTAGCCGGCTACCTTTCATCGCGTCATCGAGAGATGCATGGAAAGGCGGGTTGCATACGCTGACGTCAAAGAACTCACCAGCTTGGATGATCCCTTCGAACATGTGGTTTTTATCGTGCTGGGTGCGGAGCGTGAAGCGACCTTTGAGTGTGGGGTTGTTGGTGACGATTGTGGCTACGTTCGCAAGCGACTCCGTATTGATGTCGCTACCGACACACTGCCAGCCGTAAATTTGGCAGGCCAGCAGCGGGTAGATGCCATTGGCTCCCGTCCCTATATCCAGCAGCTTGATGCTGGGCTGATCAAGCCCGGGCAAGTCAGCGATGTAATGGATATAGTCGGCCCTGCCCGGGATTGGAGGGCAAAGTGCCCCGTCCGGAATGTCCCAAGCGACAATGTTGTAGTATCGGTTTAATAACGCGGCGTTGAGAGTTTTTACTGCCAATGGGTCTGCGAAATCGATGGAAAGGTTGCCATGAGGGTTCGTTTTCACATGGGGGGCTAGTGCCGGGTGGGTTTCTACGAGAGCTGGGAGGTCATAGCCCTGATTGTGCAGATTCCTCGGGTGTAGATCCTTGCGAGCAGGCTTTGTGGAAATCGGAACAGGATTATTTTTTTGGTTCATAAGCAGGGGGAAACTGTGACAGACCTATTTTTCGGGGCTTTCGCGTAGGTTCTCTGTGTAGATGAATTGCGAACAGGCGTTTACGAAAGTCATCGGATGGCAAAGTTGCATGCTATCACTCAAACGGTTGTTACACATTTCTGGAAGTTAAACATGTACTTCATGAATACATGTTCTAATCTGGTCGACAAGAGTGAGCGTTTGGTTAATCGGGTAACCTGGTTCGCTTTCCCGGAGTCATTCCCCGCTCCCACTCAGCTTCGTCTCCTGGCGCCGGAAGAAACCGGCCAAACTCGATCATCTGAGTGGCGGGAATGTCCTGTAGGTAGATCCACACGTCCTCAGCAGTTATGCCCGCAATTCGGGCTATCTCTTCAAGCATCTGGCTCATCAGGGCCTGCTTGACCTCGGTATTGCGGCCTTGCCGGACCAGGCCGTGCACATACACTTGGGGCGCGGTGTTCACGCTGCCACCGACAAAGTGATCGCCCTCATCGGTAGAAAAAAACAAAACCTGGGCAAAGAAACGGGGCGCGCCTGTTTGTGTGCTGTGGGCCGTTGTTATGGCCTCCGCGATCTTTGATTTCTGCTGCTGCGACAGAGAAAGATTCGCGACCGTGACGGTATAAGTGGGCATGGGGAATCCTACCGGGAGTGACATGTATTTACCTGTTCTGGCCGACGTTGAGAATCAGGTGGTCTTGTTTCACTATAGCAATGCTTACCTGCATGGCCATACGCACGGGCCGGGTTGGCGTCATTGGGGAATCTGGAGGGCGTAAGCATGCAAATCGGAGTGATCGCAGACACCCACAGCAAGATGCGTCCCGAAGCACTGGATGTATTGAAAGGCTCGGATTTGATCCTTCATGCCGGTGACGTGGGTCGGGACGAGGTTCTGGAAGCGCTGGAGCAGATCGCCCCTTTGGTTGCGATCCGTGGCAATATCGACAAAGTAGGCCGGGCAGCGACCCTTCCGGATGTTCGGGATCTGGAATTCCTCGGCCACGCCTTCCATATGCTCCATGATGTCAAAACCCTCCAAATCGATCCGCAGGGCCGTTACCGCGTGGTCATCGCCGGGCATTCCCACAAACCCCGTAATGAATGGATTGGCGATGTGCTTTATTTCAACCCAGGCGGCGCCGGGCCCCGGCGTTTTACTCTGCCGATCACGGTGGGGCGGCTGCAGGTGAGTGAGGGTGGTGTGGTTGGTGAGATTGTTGAACTGCCGGTTTGATGAGTTGGAAGAACCGGGCAGATCTGTTTGATCGCGCGGGTTGATTCCTTCCTGATTATTTTTGAAACTCCGCTAGGTATTGCAGCGGCAGGAGCCAGTGAAGGGGATCCTGCGCAAAGATGGACAAATCTCCCTCAAGGACAGAAGGAGCAAAGGAATGAGCAAGAAAGTTGTTTTATTGGGTGATGTGGGTACTGATCACTCCGGGTTCCCACCAACTCCGGTAATCGCCGGTTCCTCCGATGTGTTGATTGATGGCAAACCTGTTGCCCGTGTTGGTGATCCCCTCGCACCACATTCCAAACCCAAGCATCCACCTCATCCACGGGCTATAGCAGCGCGGTGGCTGGTGGCCAGGTTGTGTATGGTGCATCCAACCCATTCTTCGAAGTAGACCCGCGGACGGTCGGGTCTCGCGCTTCTGCCCTTACTTCGGTCTGATCTTGTTGTTTCCACCCGGTCGGACGGCAGGGGTAAAGGCGGATTCCATTTTAAAGCTGATGGCACCGCCGGCAAATTAAGCCCCAGATCACAATCCCGTCGCTTTGATATTTGGCTTTGAAATCGCCGAAACGCCGATGCGCTCGGCCAGGTAATCGCAAAAGTGTTGGGCGACGTCCTGACCGTCAAGGTCTTCGGCGATGGTGATCTTGTTTTGCTGGTTATCAACCGCAATAAGCTTGAAGTGTTCCACTTTGTCCACGCCCTGGCCCGTGCTACCCGTGCGCTTGATTGCCAAATGCCTAACCTGATTCATGGCCAGCTTGCGGCTGCGTACAGGCAGATAGAGCCAGCTTCTTAACGTACGAATTCCGTGGCGGTCGATACGAACGACCAGGCGGTTGAAGGGCAGGTACAAAGCCGCAGCACTTGCGGCGATGGCCACCAACACAAAGGGGATGGTGAACAGACCCGCTAGCAAGCCAAAGCCCCCGCCCGAGAAAGCGGACATCAGCATCATTGAGCTGGCAAAGCCGAAACCGCCGGCAAAAAACCAGGCGAATAAGGTGAGCACTTTATTGCGGAACATGGGGAAGCGCATTTTTATCTGATGGCCATAATCCTGGTAGTGCATGGCCCGGGAAAGGCCAGGCAGATCCAACCGCCCCGACTGTATGGCTTCTTTAGCGGCCCGTGATTTTTCGTCGCGTAAGGCGCGCACTTGCGCACTGATATCATGCCCTGCACTTTGAGAACGGGCATCGCCTTTGAACGCCGGAATGTCGTACTGGCGCTCCAGATCCACGCCCTCGATATCCGCTTTTACGGACAGGCGCCAGAAATGGTATTTGCTGGAACGTTTAGCATCTGCCTCTGGCAAGTCTTTCGGCAAGTCAAAGCTAAACGCAAGGCGTACACCGGGCCCTGCAGCTTCAACTCGCGGCGTTCCGCGCTCGGCCCAGAGGATTCTCTCTACGCGGGAGCGGTTTTTCCCGGAGCCGGAGACGTAGGTATAAATGCACTCCAGCGTCACGGTGACTTCTGCACCGGGAGTTATCAGGTCCTGGGCCCGAAGCCGGGGCACAAGAATTGTGCCACCCATCTGACCACCAATGGCTGCCGGATAGGGGGTCATGACAAGCTCGACTGTGCCGTAGTGACGATATGCTCGGGTCATGGTTACCGCTTTCCACAATAGCCCGAGGCCCACTGCAGGAAAAAGCAATGCCATTAAAACCGTCCAGAGGCTTTGATCCCAGGCTTTGGGTAGGGTCCACAGTAGCGGCGTGCTTATGGTGTTCCACACAAGGGCTACTACCCATATAAGCAACAGGGTGCGTTTACGATCAGATCGGATGTGGGGGCTTTCCCAGCCCTTGCGGCTTTGCCAGTTGGAGTTTTTGGGTGCCATTGGTCCTTCTCGTTGCGGACAGAAAACCGGGACAGATCATTGAGCTTTTTCGTTAGCCAAATGCACTTTCAGCAGATTACATCCTAAATTGGATCCATGCTCACAGGCACGCGTCAATAACTTTAACCCTTTCTTCAGGTTCTTGGTCACTCCTTGACCGGAGGCATACATAGTTGCCAAGAAAGAACAGCCAAGCATAGAATTATTTGAGCACGACTTTTGAAAGTATTCTAAGGCTCGTTGGTAATCGATAGGTACGCCTCGGCCATGCAGATAAATTGCACCCAGCGCATCGCAGCCTATAGTCAGGTCCCTGTCACAGGCCATCTTATTGTAGTGAAGCATTTTTTGGATATCACGCTCCACGCCTAAACCTTTGTAGTAAAGACCGCCTAGATTGTTACATCCCCAAACTGCCTCATCGTTGCACGACTTCTCGTAGAGAGATTTTGCTTTTCGAATATCTTTTTCAACACCTTTTCCCTCTTGGTAAAAATAGCCTAAATTATTGCAGCCCTGCAGGGCGCCCCTTTCACAGGCCAAATGATATATATCCCTTGCGGCCGAATAACTCTGATCAACTCCCGCGCCGTTCTCGAACATGAAGCCAATGTTGACGCAGGCTTCAAGATCATCTGCTTTACATGCGACATCATAAAACTTTATTGCTCGCACGTAGTCTGAATCAACACCAAATCCAGTCATATAAAGCCAGCCAGCCCATTTGCATCCATCAGGATGCCCGAACTCGCAGGCTTTCTGGTAGAGGTCAGCTGCTTTCTTTCCATCATCGTCTAGGTAATAGTCGCTTGCTGCGATAATGCAATTTTCTAATCCACCTCCATCACAATTCTTTTCTAAGAAGAAAAGTGTTTGTTTCTCATTCGTGGAGAGCCGAGCCAGGTCATCGCAGGTGGCCTTTGGAAAAGTATCACATAGGTATCTGTCGAATAAGCTTGTGTTCGAGAGTTCTGAATCTTTAAAGAAAGGAAAAAGAATAGCGATGATCAGAAATATTGCAATGCCGCCTATTAGTGCGATTTGATGGCCCGGATTATGCTCGATATCTAAGAGTTCGTTGAGTCGTGTTTTTGAAATTAAACGAACACACCATGATGAAAGGCAGTAAAGCCATGCCCAAATGGATGTTAAAAAGGTGGAGTAGAAGAATATGGAAAATATACTGAAAACCGCCACCAATTCCACAAGCGATGGAGCTGGTTTTCCAAGAACAAAAAGATAGGCCTCAATGGCGAGCCAGATAATGCCAGCAGTGATAAGTGCATCGAATGCCAGTAAAGCTAGCTGGTTCCATATGCTTGATATGGAGCTAAATTTATTAAGCAACCAACGCGTTTCAAATAATGATAAGTAATCAGAAATTACATTAAGTATAAGGGCATAAATGATAAGGTCCTTGGTGTCAAGATATACCCCAATTCGGCCTTTCTCTTGGAGGATGTCGCCCAGTAAAAAATACAATATAAATACTGTAATAAAAGATGCAACAGATGACCTTAGGAAACAAGCCCAGCTAAGATGTCTTCGGCCAAAAACAGCGTCGAATAATAGACAGAACTGCCTCAGCCAAGTGGATTCATAGCTTCCCCACAGCCAGAGTGACAAATGTTCCTTACTTTCTTTGGATAAATGTTTAGAACTAAACCAACTCACTGTTCCGTAAAAGCTGACAGCGATGCCCAGGGCGTAGGCCCAATAATTCGATATTTCAGAAAAATTAAATGTACTCAGATCAATGCTCATCGGTCGCGTTTGCCTATCTGGTTACATATGATCGGCCTAAGTGCAAGAAATAGCCGCTTAGAGCTATAGCAACCCTCATACATCCAGCTTGAGGACCGGCCATATTTGGACGAGTCCGCGACCGTAGGATTCAGCTTAATTTACCTTATGGAGCTTTGCATAGAAAAAGCCCCGGCTAAACGGAAAACCGGAACAGGCTCCCCCTGCTGAGACGGATTCCTCATATCCATATACCACTCGCGTATAGCCCATAATTGCACCAAATTTCCTGAGGCCTTGTGGCACAAGGCTTATGGGTACTTAACCCTAGGTTCCTAACAAACTTATCCACAGCTTCTGTGAGTAAAGTACGTGGCAATACCGGTTTACCAACGAGCCGGTACTGACCAGAATCCTCGATCCTTACGTTTTTGAATGCCTGCTCACTAACGGGCCAGGGTATAACGGGAGCTTCCATGAAAGCTGTACTTGATGCTTATCTGAATACTTCGCTGGTTCTGCGCATTGGTATTGCGCTTGTTCTTGGTCTGGTTGTAGGACTGGTGGGCGGACCAGCGGTGGCCGAATGGCTGGACCCTCTGGGAGAGCTGCTGCTTCGGTTGCTGAAGTTCCTGGTTGTGCCGATTGTCCTGTTAACACTGATGGTGGGAATCAATCAGGCCAATCTTGGCAGTATGGGGCGTGTGGGCCGGAAGATGCTGGGCTTCTATGTGCTGACTTCGGCGTTGGCGATCACGGTGGGGCTGGGTGTCGCGTCTGCTTTCTCGCCTGGCAGTGGCCTGGAATTGACGTCTTCGGAAAGTGTCGAAGTGCCGGAGAATCCGGGCTTTATCCAGGTACTTCTGAACATTGTTCCTACCAACATGGTTGAGGCCTTTGCCGAGCCGAACCTGCTGGGGATTATCTTCACCGCGATTGTTTTTGGCATTGCCCTGTTGAAGCTGCGGGAGTCAAAGGCTCACGGCGAAGTCGCAGAGCGGGTGTATGGCGTGGTTTCTGGCCTGAACGAGGTCACCATGAAGGTGATGGCCGGGGTGCTCCAGTATGTTCCGATTGGTGTGTTTGCGATTGTGGCCAGCACTGCAGGTGAGCAGGGCATGAACACGATACTGGCCCTCGGGGATATGGTCATGGTGTTGTACATCGCTCTGGCGGTACAGTTGGTGGTCTACGGGGGTCTTATGCGTCTTAATGGCGTTAACCTGATGGACTTCGTTCGCGAGGCCCGGGCTCCGGTCGCCACGGCCTTTGCCACCCAGAGCAGTTCCGGAACGCTGCCCCTGACCCTGAACGCAGCGCGGCGTTTGGGTGTTCCCCAGAGTATCTATGGCTTCAGCTTGCCGCTGGGGGCCACCATCAATATGGATGGAGCCGGCATCCGCATTGCGATTTCTGCAGCCTTTGCCGCCAATGTGATCGGGGTGCCCCTGGACTTTGTCACCATGCTGGAAATCGTTCTGATCGGCACTCTGGCCTCCATCGGTACGGCCGGTGTGCCGGGTGCGGGTATCGTGATGATTGCTACGGTGTTTGCCCAGGTGGGCCTGCCCATTGAAACCGTAGCGCTGCTGGTGTCCATCGATGCCCTTGTGGGTATGGGGGCCACGGCGATGAATGTCACCGGGGATCTGGTGTGCACTTCAGTGATTGCCCGTTCCGAGGATAAATATGAGGCGGCAGAGGCAGGCTCAAGCCAGGCGGTGCCGCAGGAACAGCTGTCCTAGGGGCAGCGTGTCAGTGGGAGCCGAGCATCGGCTGACTCACGTTCATGCGGCCCCTTTCATGCTGGTCATCTGAGCGACATAGGCGGTGATAAAGGCTGTTTCCTGAAACACCTTCAACCCCGTATCGGCAAACGCAATCGGCAGCGGGTTGGATGCCAGGGTAGATTTGATCATTGCCGGGGGCAGCAAGGTCACGGTTAACTCAGTATCGGTGATCAGTTGAATGGCCGCTTCCAATTTGAAGCTGATGGCACCGCCGGCAAACTTACCTTTCGGCATCCGCTCCTTGATCGCGACGCGGGTGACCCCGTACTCGGCCATTAACTCCGCAAAGGCCGCCTGAAAACGCTTCAGGTCTTCACGGCTATGATTTTTCGGCAGTGACAGTTTGCGCACCTTGCACTCCGGCAGGTTGAACTGCCCTCTGTCCATATTCAGCAAACACACCACCGCATCGCTGCCCGTCAGTTCAACTCCGCAAACAATCATAGCCATTGTCCTCTGTGCTCCAGTTGTGATCAGCCACGAATGACTTTACCAGCATGCACTTGTCCGATGTGGTTCTTGGCAAACTTTTACAATTGACTACATTTCGCTATTTCATTTTTGCAGTAAAAACATAAGCTTGTGCCGTTGGTCTGACTGACCTTGTCATAACCAGTCTGCAGCAGGCGTTCCTGGTTGGCCGGATAGGGTTCCGTGTAGAGGGGAATCTGATTATCGACGAAGAGATCGACGGTTGCAGCGCAAACGCATAGTTCAGATTCTTGCGCGCTAAGTACCTGGAATTCTCTCGGCCGGCAGTTTCTGTCGGCCTTTTCAGCTCCGAACTCTCAAAGCACGTTTTTGTTGCTCGGCCACAGTGGCCGATGTTTCCTTGGCGAGTAGTTACAAAAATCCTAAGGCGCCGAAACGAAGACTGATTTATGTTTCACGTCGGATGGATTTAGGAAACGAAGCAAGGATGTTTGAGAAATGGATTTGAGCCCGGTCTACCAGCTCCTTATCACTCTACTCTGGTACCTGTTGCCCCTTGCAATCATGCTGGGTGTAATCAAGTCGCCCTGGTTCAAAGGTAAGTTTGGCGAGTTTCTGGTCAACTTCTCCGCACGGTGGTTACTGGATAAATCCCGCTACCATCTCATCAAGAACGTTACCCTCCCCACAGAGGACGGCACCACGCAGATTGACCATGTTCTGGTGTCGGAATTCGGGGTCTTCGTTGTCGAGACAAAAAACATGAAGGGCTGGATATTTGGTGGCCCTCATCAGCGCTTCTGGACCCAGAAGATTTTCCGCTCCAATCACAAGTTCCAGAACCCGCTGCACCAGAACTATAAGCACGTAAAAACGCTCCAGGCATTGCTCGGGTTAAACGACCATCAGGTGCACTCGGTGGTGGTGTTTGTGGGGGACAGCACGTTCAAAACACCCATGCCGGAAAACGTGACTCAGGGGCTGGGGTATGTTCGTTATATCAAGTCGAAGATTGATCCTTTGCTTAGCCTGGAGCAGGTGGCGGAGGTTCGGGAGAAGGTGGCAGCTGGTCGCCTCAAGGCATCTTTCGCCACCGACCGGGCCCATGCTCACCATGTGAGAAATTTGGTTGCCGAGCGCTACGCTGAAGCGCCTCGTCGGCCGAGTAGGGGACGCCTCAAGTTCTTGGTTTTTCCAGCCTTGATGTTGGGCGTCGGCGCGATCGGAATGAACGCCTATTGGAATTTTGCTTCGCAGGAGATGGCAATAGACACAAAAAGGGTGCCTGAGCACAGGGTTGAAAGCGCACCGCAGCCCACTCGTCACAGACCTGAAAGCGAGCCCAAAACCGATTCACGGACGGTGGAGCCTGAGCCTTCGTCAAGTGCTGTTATTCAGCGTGTTCATCAATCTTCCTCCGAGTTTCTTTTGGCGCGGCAGGAATGTAACTCCCTGATTGCGGCTGCTATTGGTAGCTCGGATCCGCGCCTTCTAAGAGACAGGGACAAGGCGTGTGCTCGGTATAAGGTTTTGCGAGGGGAAGAGCATTGAATCTGAAAGGGTAGCGCCCCTGGGCAAGTAACCTAGTTCAGTCGATAGAATGGACGATCATAATCGAGACTGGTTGGCCGCTGGTCTGGCGAACTGGTTGTGCCTTCTCCTGTGTAGAGAATATTGTTGTTGATGTAAACGACATTGTACTCGTCGATCTCGAAGTCGGCGCCATTGAACTGAGTCACATGCGACGTGAGTTCGGTAGCGGTGAGGCCGGAACTCAGTAAAACGTCTTCACCGAGTGTGAAGTTGCCTGATGAGGTAGGATTTGGAGCTTCCGGTAACGGGGTGGTGCAAGCGCTATCGATGTAGTTCTCGATACTTGTGGCAAATGCGCTGCGGGTGAAAGAGACCGTCACGATATCGTAGTGTGCTTCGCCCTCCACGTGCCCGCATGGTTTCTTCCAGGTGCCCTCGAGTACCGTGACTTGATCGGGTGGCGTCACGGGGTCGCTATCGTCGTTCCCGTCAGACGAACCTGAACCGGGAGTGGTATTTTCGTTGGTTTTTTCCAGATCGCTCCCACTTCCGCCGCCTCCGCAACCGACCATTAATGCCGAAATAAAGGTGCACGCCAAAATCCTTTTCATCGTTCTGTTTCCTTACAATGTTATCTAAATAGAATATTGTTATATCATTGTTGCATAAGGTGGATGGCCGCGATAGACCTGGCTCTCTCTGGAGAGGGCGGCATACTCTCCTGTTCATCCAGGATGAGCCGAGGTGTTCCGATCTCCGGCTTTCGGAGTCAGCGCCACTGCTGGCTATAATGGCCTACCTCAAACCGTTGCAGAAAACGTTATGCCAATCGAAAAGATTAAGTGGTCAGACGCTGTTGTGAATAAGTTTCAGGTGTTGGTGATTCCATTGCTGTCGTTAATCGCCGGCTGTACCAACATGGCCGGCGATGTCGCCAGAACCATTCATCCGGCGCCGTCGTCTGCTCTGGATGAAAACACGCTGTTTTCCGTTGCCAGTGAGTTCTTCATCGGGAAGGACTATGAGTGTGATGCCAGGCATGATCTGAGTACGCTTCGGTGTGCCAAAGAACTTCGCGATCTATATATTCACCAGACCCAAGCGGTGGTGCAGATTTATCCCGGCGACGATGTGGCGTATCCCCATACTTTGGTGACGTCTCGATGGGATGAAGGGCTGATTCCGGGTGAGTTCATTTCCAGTGAGTTCACGAATCCCGATGTGACGGCGTTTTGTGAGTATCTTCAGGCGCAGGCGGTGGGGAGTTGCCGATTGTTGACCGAACACGGCTCTGCCCGGGGGCCGGAATGATCAAGCCGAGTTGCTACAGCTGTCGGAAAAAATTTGACCCATCCGAACTGAGGCTTTCCTACTCAAAAAACTACTGTGAGGGCTGCGGCGTTGGGCTGTTTGGTGACGAATACTTTCGTTTCGCCAGAAAGCCCGCTCCAACGACTCGGAAGAACCTGGCTGTTCATGTGGCCGTGCTTTTTGTCGTGGTTGCCGGCTTGTTGTTATGGCTTTCAATTTAAGGCTGATTACCTTCATTGAATTTCGTGATAATCGCATGTACATAAAGCACATTTGCCGCCACGCCGAATACGACCGGCTGGCTGATAAATACCGTCGCAATAAGGAGTGAGGCTTATGTTATCGCCTGCTTTTGTTGAGATCAGAGAAGCGCTATCTCAGGTGCCTTTTGTGGCACATATTGAGACTCAGGACGACTATGAGCGAGCGTTGGAGCTGATGGACCAGTTGGTGGACGACTACGACGCCAACAGGCTTCTCATTGAGGTTCTGTCTGTCAGCATTGAGCGCTGGGAGGACCAGGCTACAGAGTTTTCCGACTTTAATGCCGCTGTTGCTGAAACGGACAGGGGGATTGCGGTGCTGAAAACCCTGATGGCTCAACACGGCCTAGGGGTTGCTGATCTACCGGAGTTGGGTTCAAAAGGCAATGTGAGCAAAATTCTCAATGGTGCTGAAGGAAAGAAGCTGACCCGCAAACACATGGAGGCCCTAGGCAAGCGGTTTGGGGTGTCTCCGGTACTGTTTTTCTAGGATGCCTGCGTATTCAGGAGCCCCTTTCAAACTCCGCCCCTACCAACGGGAAGCCGTCGACGCCACGCTGAATCATTTCCGCAGATCCGATGAGTCTGCCGTCATCGTGCTGCCAACCGGCGCCGGCAAAAGCCTGGTCATTGCCGAGCTGGCCCGTCTAGCCAAGCGTAAAATTCTGGTGCTGACCCACGTCAAAGAACTTGTGGAGCAAAATCACGCCAAATACCAGAGTTATGGGTTGGCCGGCGGCATCTTCTCCGCCGGGCTGAAGCGCAAGGAAAGCCACCATCAGGTGACGTTTGCCAGTGTGCAGTCGGTATCGGCGAATCTGGATCAGTTCCGGGATGAATACTCGCTGGTCATCATCGATGAGTGTCATCGGGTCAGCGGCGATGAAACCAGTCAGTATCAACGCATTATTGAGTTGCTACGGCAACAGAATGACGTCCTCAAAGTGCTCGGGCTGACCGCTACGCCCTACCGTCTGGCCATGGGCTGGATCTATCGTTATCACTACCGGGGCTTTGTTCGCGGCTCTGTTGACGAGCAGGACAAGCCCTTTCAGCACTGCATTTACGAACTGCCGTTGAGCTATATGATCAATCGGGGGTATCTCACCCGGCCCGAGTTGGTGAATGCGGCAGTGGCGCAATACGATTTCTCCGCGCTGGCTCGGGACCGCTTTGGCGAGTATGCCGAGAAGGACGTCAACCAGCTGCTGAGCAAACACAAGCGTGTGACCCGCGCGATCATTGAGCAGGTGATGGAACTGGCCGCTGAGCGCCAGGGAGTGATGATCTTTGCGGCCACGGTGGAGCATGCGAGGGAGATCACCGGTTATCTTCCTGAATATGAGACCGCTTTGGTAACTGGCGCGACCGATCAGAAAGATCGGGACATGCTGATTCAACGATTCAAACAGCGGCAGTTGAAGTACTTGGTGAACGTATCCGTGCTCACCACGGGCTTTGATGCGCCCCATGTGGACGTTATTGCCATTCTTCGGCCTACCCAGTCGGTCAGCCTGTATCAGCAGATCGTGGGCCGTGGTCTTCGCCTTGACGAGGGCAAGCAGGATTGCCTGGTGATTGATTACGCGGGCAACCACGTGAATCTGCATCATCCGGAGGTGGGCGAACCGAAACCGAACCCGGACAGTGAGCCGGTGCAGGTATTCTGCCCGGGCTGTGGCTTTGCCAATATCTTCTGGGGCAAAACAGACAGTGAAGGCCGTGTGATCGAGCACTACGGGCGCCGTTGTCAGGGGCTTCTGGAGCCTGTGGACGGAGACGAGCCTGCTTCGCAGAAAGGTCGCCTTGAGCAGTGTGATTACCGTTTTCGCTTCAAGGAGTGTCCCCACTGCGGTGGCGAGAACGATATTGCCGCCCGCAACTGTCACCGATGCCAGAAAGCCATTATCGACCCGGATGATCAGCTGAGAGATGCGCTGAAGCTCAAGGATGCCATGGTGATCCGTTGCGCTGGAATTGCACTCAGTGTTGATGGAAACAAGCTGAGAGTGACCTATCACGGCGAGGACGGGGAGGAACTCAGGGAGTCGTTTGATTTCAGCAAGCCTGGCCAGCGCACCGTTTTCAACAAGCTGTTCGGGCGGCGTTTCGCGAACGGCCGAGCGCCGAAAACATTCAGCAAGGCGGAGGAAGTACTTGAGAGCCAGGCCTTGTTGCCAGCGCCGGATTTTGTTGTTGCCCGCAAGCAGAAGCATTATTGGCAGGTGCAGGAGCGG
Source organism: Marinobacter sp. G5_S1_61_S3 (assembly GCF_054968585.1). Taxonomy (NCBI): domain Bacteria; kingdom Pseudomonadati; phylum Pseudomonadota; class Gammaproteobacteria; order Pseudomonadales; family Marinobacteraceae; genus Marinobacter; species Marinobacter sp. G5_S1_61_S3. Next base: position 34,129 of record NZ_JBQKUK010000007.1, read on the forward strand.
ATTTTTGATTATCGGGGTAGCTATCGTAAGGCGAATGAGGTGTAAAACCGATGGTCCGTAAAGCCCTGACCTTCTATATCGAATTGACTGAAGTGCACGCTGCCGAACCGGGGGGCGTTAGCGCCTGGTTGCGCGCACAAGGTCGTGATGCTCAGAGCTCGAAGGTCATGGCCACTTCCGGCGCCTGGATGAAGTGCCCCTGAAAATGGCGGATGCCACGGTCCCAGAACCACGTCAGAGCCTTGGCGTCTTCGACCCGGGTGGCTACGATTGGCTGGCTCGACCCGAAGACCCCGGTAAGCTGGCGAAGCATGTTTTCCAGTTCAGCCGTCTGCTCGGCGCTGGTGCCATACTTTGGAGCCAGCTTCACGAATTCCACGGTCGGCAACTCTTTCAGCAGTTCAATCGATGCCGGGCCGGTCTCAACGTGCTCGATGATAAGACCACAGTTCATGCCGTGCAGCACGTTTAATACCTGCTTGGCCTTTGCGACGTCTTTGATCACGGTTGGGCTGGACAATGCGAGGTAAATGCGGCGTTTGCCTTTGATGCTCGCGTTGCGCATACCGCTGCTGAGAAAGGGCATCATTCTGGCTACATCCGCCATGGGGGACGCGAGTTTGATCGCCACGGAGTAACCCGCTGCGGCTTTTCCCGAAAGCTCTGAGAGTCCCTCAAGCGCGTGCTCCACGACCCAACGATCGAGATCATGCAAGGTGCCATGATTTCCCTCTGTCAGCTGTGGCAAGAACTGGCCGGGCAGATACAAGGCATCGTCTTCATCCACTAGCCGTACCAGGGCTTCAAAGACAGTATCTCCGGAGTTCATATTCACGATCGGCTGGTAGTGCAGTTTGAAGGCCTGGGCATCTAGCAGTTCCCGAATGCGATCATCGAGTTTGCTATGATCGGAACGCTCCGGCGCCCGCCGCCAGACCACCCGAGCGTTGTCCGCCTGCATGGCCTCACAACAAGCCTGCTCGACTTCCATCAGGGCCTTGTCTTCATTCACCGCTTCTGTAAGAGGCAATACGCCCATACTGACGGTAACGGAATTCGGCGGTTCACCCAGGGACCATGCCGGGCTGTTCAGGCGTTGGTGAAACTGGTCCAGATAGGCACTTGCGTCCTCGGCTACAGGCGCGGTTATTTGAAACAGGAAGCTGCCGCCGCCCAGGCGACAGCCGGAATCCCTGGCACCCAATTGGTCCGCGAAGTGGTGCTCCATGCGGGCAGTTAAACTGGCCAGTGCGCGTGCGCCATGCTGTGCGCGCAGGTACTCCTCGCGGTCGATTCCCACCTGGACCAGAAACCGCGCCTGGTTGTTAGGCGAGGCCTCAAGATAAGCGAGGGAGGAGGCCAGTTCGGTCAGAAAAAAGTCATGGTTCTGCAAGCCCTGACGTTCTTTGCGTTGACTGACCAGGTTGATGCGCGCCGAGATGCGTTGAGCCTGTGCCAGGTGATGATGCAGCGCCGCCAAGAATCGTTGATTGTCGAGTGGTTTCTGGAAGAACTCATTGCCCGCCATGCTGTTCGTCTCGAGGTGGTCGGCCACTGCCTGCGACGCTGACACAAACAGGATGGGGATGGTGAGATATCTTGGGTCCTGGCGCAGCGCGCGGGCAAGTTCCAGACCTTGAACTCCCGGCATTTCGTGGTCCAGCACGATGGCGTCAGGTTGGAACTGTTCGATGCGCTCGAGAATTCTCGCGGGCTGGGAAAGGCCTTCTACTTCGTAACCTTGATTGAACAGTAAGTCTTGATAGTAGGCGAGCAGGTCGCTGTCGTCATCCACCCAAAGTACCCTTTGCCTGACACTGGTGCTGAGTAGCTGATCGATCCGCTTCTCCAGCGCGTCCATATCCAGGGGTTTGGTGATGTAGCCATCCGCGCCGGCCCGCATAGCCCGCATACGTGCGACGATGTCATTTCGGGCTGACATCATGATCACCGGGCTACAGGAATCCACCTGGTGCTTGAGGCGGTCAAGAAGCGTTATTCCCTCCAAAGCGCCGTCGGGGAAGCTGATGTCCAGAAGAATCAAGTGGTAGTAGTCGTTTGTTTGTTGGCTAAAGGCGTTTGGCGTGTCGAACGTGTCAACATCAAAGCCCCGTTGTTCCAACCAACCCTGCAGAAAAACCGCCTGGTTGCGATCGTCCTCGATGACGGCGATTCGGTGATGGTTTATGACAGTCACAGCCGCCGGGGCCGTTTCGTTCTGGGTGGCGGTATTGATAGCCTGGTCAATGGCCCGCTCCAGAGCCTGGAGCGAGGCTTCAATCTTGTCACGTTCTATGGGAGTTGCTACCGGTTTATTCAGCACGTGCTGCAACTGGCTCTCGAGGACCTGTGCACTTTCGCTGATGGCAGAAAACTGGAACGTAGTTCCGCTGCCCGACAGCTTGTGGGCGCACCGATCCATGAGCAACAGTGTTTTCTTGTCCCAATTGACATGTTGCAAATGGCTCCAGGAAGCTCTCAGTTCCTTTGCGCGGCTTGGAAGGTTTTGAGCATACTGCTGTCTGAGCTCCTGATACTTTACTCCCAAGTTGGCGCCTACCATTCATGAACCTCATCTGCTGTTGGAGGAAAATCAGAGTGTGGGTCAGATTTCGAATTAACGGAGAGTGTTGTTACCTGATCATAGCTTGCTGAAAAAAGTTCCGCGACCTGTTATCAGATGGAAGTGAACCGAGGCAGGTCTGATTTGCCTTCACTGAAGTCAGTGCCGCCACTGGGTATAATGGCGTACTTTGAACCGTCGAAGAGAACCTATCCTATGCCAATCGAAAAGAATCAGGTGGTCCTGTTTCACTACAGTGTCCGTGATGAACAGGGCAACGAAGTTGAGAATTCCCGTGGTGGCAAGCCGAATGCCTACCTGCATGGCCACGGCGGCGTTATCCAGGGTCTGGAAGAAGCTCTGGAAGGTCGCGAAGCCGGCGATACGTTCAGCGTTACCGTCACTCCGGAAAAAGCCTACGGCCCGCGCAAGGCCGATGCCGTGCAGCGCGTGCCGGTCAAGCATTTGATGGGTGCCAAACGCTGGAAGCGGGGCATGATCGCCCAAGTGCAAACCGAGCAGGGCCCGCGCCATGTGGTCGTTGCCAAGGTCGGCCTCAAATTTGCCGATGTCGACACCAACCACCCGATGGCCGGTAAAACCCTGACCTTCGATATCGAAGTGATCGAAGTACGTGCCGCCGATGCGGAAGAGATAGCGCACGGCCACGCGCATGGGCCGGGTGGGCATCACTGAAGATAAAAGGGGGCGTAGATGCAAATTGGTGTGATCGCAGATACCCACAGCAAAATGCGCCCCGAAGCGTTGGAGATTTTGAAAGACTCTTCAGCTATGCGGCAGAAGCCGATAGTCTTTCAGAACTACCTCTTTCATTTGCAGCGCATACTGTGTGGCAAATCCCGGATACATCGTCGCGTTAAACCCATCCTCGGTGAGATACCAGCTTTTGCAGCCGGTGTTCCAGTTGGTTCGTGACAGGCGCTTTTGTATCGCACGATTGTGACTTTCCTGTGCGCTCTGGCGCACGTCCAATCCTTTCAGGTCCAGGCTGGTGATGGTGCGCACGGCTTTAACAATATAGTTAATCTGCGACTCCATATACACCAGAGCGGAGTTATGCCCGGGGCCGGAGTTCGGGCCGAATGTCAGGAAAAGGTTGGGGTAGCCGGCAACATTGATGCTTTTATAAGCCGATGCGCCCCTTTTCCACTCGTCGTCCAATTGCCGGCCATCCACGCCGGTAATCGGAAACGGTGTGCCGGCATTGCTCACGTTGAAACCGGTGGCAAAAATCAGGCAGTCGAACTGGTGCTCGATGCCCTCAACCGTGCGCACTCCGTTTTCATCGATCCGGGCAATGGGCCAGGTGATCAACTTGCAATTGGGTTGCTGTAGGGCCGGGTAATAGTCGCTGGATACCAATACCCGCTTGCAGCCCAGGCGGTAGTTCGGGGTTAGCTGGCGGCGAAGCCAGCGATCCTTCACTTGATTGCGCAGGTGCCACTTGCCCAGCCGCTCCGCCAGGCGAGTGAGGGGTGAGTTCCAGATCACCCCAAGAGCCATGGATTCGTGGGCGAGGTAGAGCGCCTTGCGCAATGCGTTCTGGCTCAGGGGCAGTTTTCGAAACGCCAGCTTCTGCCAGTCCGGCGTTTCGAAATCTGGCCGTGGCATGACCCAGGGTGGTGTCCGCTGGAACACGGTCAGCTTGTCGACCTTGCCCACGATGCTTGGCACGATCTGAATGGCGCTGGCACCGGTGCCGATTACCCCGACACGCTTGCCTTCCAGGTTGTAGCTGTGGTCCCACTGGGCGCTGTGGATTTTTTTGCCTTTGAAGTTTTCGATGCCTGCAATATTCGGAAAGCCCGGGTTCGATAACGGTCCCTGGGCCATCACCACGGTTTTTGCGTAGTAGGTTTGTCCGCCCTCGGTGGTGGCCTCCCATACGCCCCTATCCTGATCCCAGTTCAGGCCGGTGACGTTGGTGCCAAAGCGAATGTATCGGGCCAGGTCAAACTGGTTCACCAGATGGTGGATGTAGCCCAGGATCTCGCGAGCACCGGAGAAGCTTCGGGACCAATCCGGGTTTGGCGCAAACGAATAGGAATACAGGTTTGAGGGGATGTCGCAGGCGGCACCGGGGTATTGGTTATCCCGCCAGGTTCCGCCTACCTGCTCGTCCCGCTCCAGTATGACCATGTCATCGATGCCTTCCTGCTGCAGGCGAATGGCGGTGCCGAGGCCGGCAAAACCGGCCCCGATGATCAGGGTGGTAACCACAGGCGTCGTCTGTACGTCAGTCATGGTGTCAGGCCGTCGTCTGGTAGGTGATTTCGCGCACCCAGCTGGGTACAGCGGGGAAGGCGCGCCGGGGGATGGCGTCGGTCACTTTGACCAGGGCGTCGATCGGCTTGTGGTAGAACCGGTTACCCCGATCCACCACGAAACGCCCGTGGTATTTGATGATCTGGAACCAGGGGTTGCGCCGGCCGTCTTCTGAACGGCCACCAATTTTTTCGAATTTCTGCATGGCTGCGTACAGTTTCTCTTCCGGCAGGCCCATTTCGATGATGTTGTCGCGCATCTTGTTCAGCAACGGAAAGTAGGAGGCGATACCGAGGATCAGCCGGGGGTCCATCAACTGGGCCACCATACGCGCCAGTTCCCTGTAGGTTTTTCCATGGCCTTGCATTTCCATCACCGTGAAGCCAACGCCAAGGTGCCGGGACTCGTCGTTGTTGATCAGCTCAAAGGCCTGATGGCAGACGGGGTCGTCCACGGTTTCCAGCAGAAACTTGCAGAGGGCACCATCAAGCGCAATCTCCAGCATGGGGACCACGGTGCCCAGCACGTACACGGGCTGGTCGTCGGCAAAGCGGTCCAGCCACTCGATCACCAGGCGCAGGTTGTTGTTGGGCTCGGGCAGCTCGTTTTCTTCCAGCATGCCCCAGCGCTTCATCAGCGCCATTTCGGCGTTGGCGTGGCGCTGTTCTTCGGCGTGGAAATAGGTGTAGATTTCCCGCAGCGTGTCATCCGGTGCTTTCTTGGCCATGGCTGCGAAAGCGCGGGCACCTACATGTTCGATCCACATCAGGTCGGCCATGAAGGCTTTCAGTTTGGGCCACTGTTCGGCGGTTATCAGCTCGGCTCCCGGTGCGTCCCAATCCACGTCGGACAGTGACCACTGGGAGCTCTTGATCTTCTCCAACATCTTGTCCAGGTCGATTTTAGCCATGGAGTCTACCTCTCGTTGTCTCTTCTTCGGTTACGCTCCCGGTCCTACTGACAAAACGGTTCAGCAAGCCTGTGCCGACGGCGTAGCCGCTTGGCAGCAGTCGTTTCAGGCGCCAGATCAGTTTTGCGTCCAGTTGCGGCATCACATACAGCTGGCCCCGGTCCAGGCCATTGAGGGTGATTCTGGCCACCTGTTCGGCTGACATTCCGAAACGGTCCATCAACCGGTTGAACAGGGCACCGGAATCGCCAGTGATCCGGCCATTGGCGGCAATGTTGGTTTTCACCAGGGTGGGGCAGAGCGCGGTGACCTGAACGTTGGTTTCGGAGAGCTCCGCGGCCAGTGTTTCCGAAACCGCCAGGGCGGCTGCTTTGGTGGCGTTATAGGGCCCCATCAACGGTGCCGCGGAGAAGGCCGCTGTGGAGGCAACATTGATAATGCCGGCGGCTGGCTGGCCCTTCAAAAGCGGCGTGAACACGTGGCAGCCGTGGATAACGCCCCACAGGTTGATGTTGATGGTCCAGGCCCAATCCGCGATTGGGACGTCGCCGATCTTCTGGCCGCCGATACCGATGCCGGCGTTGTTGATCACCAGGTTCAGGGGTTGCGGCAGTAGCTCCTGAGCTTGCTGGGCCAGTGCCTCAACCTGCGCCAGATCGCTAACGTCGCAGGCGACAGCCCAGGCCTCGCCGCCTTCTGCCCGAACCTCCCGGGCGGTCTGCTCAGCCGCTTGCAGGCTGATGTCCGAACAGACGATGAGCCCCTTGCGACGGGCCAGCTCCAATGCGAGGGCTTTGCCGATGCCGCTTCCAGAGCCTGTGATGACAGCCCGTGACTGATGAGTGAGTCTTTGCTTTTGAAACATTGCCGATTCCGCTTATCAAGTTTCAAACAGGGTCGCACGAGACGGCCGAGCTTTTTGGGCCGTATGTGATTCGAGAGAGGACGATTTACTTGCGGACAGTTACCAGATTGCGAACCTGGCCGGCGTTGGAGAGCGTGGTCCAGAGCCTTGGGGAAAGCGTAGGCTGGCGCCTGATGCGGTTCTTGAAAGGTCAGCACATTGCGTTGTCTACCGCCCCGAAGCCCAACTGCCACGGGCCAGGTCCATGGCCCGGTTGACTTCATCGGCAGGGATGTCGCCCGGCTCGCCTTTTTCTATCGGGTCATAGTGGAACACGTACAGTCGGGAGACGAACTCGGCTACCGGTAAGGAGGCTTCGCCGAAGAGTTCACCGTGGCCATGGGTGGAGGTGATGACGCCCTGGCCCCAGTTCTGGCCGCTGTCGTTGTTGGGGTTGAAAAAGTAGACGCGCATGGTCTTGTCGGGGTCCATGGCGAGCCGTTGGATGGTGATGGCGTGCCAGCCGAGAAAGCGCGTGGCGCTGTCGGTCACCGCGATACCGGCCGGCTGTGGATTGATCACGGGAATGTTGCCGTTATAGAACGGGTGATAGGCGGCGTAGAAATCCCGGACAAACCCTTCGAAGTCCTTCAGGCCGCCGGTGAAAACGTCCACGGCGATGCGAAATCCGTGGCCAACGTGGTCGCCGTGAAACTCGGCGTTGACCCATTTGTGGGGATCCTCTCCGCGGCCAATACTGCGCCGCCCCATTTCAAAATAGATACGGTCCAGATGCGGCACGGTCAGCAGGGATACGGCGTCGACATCCACGGGCGGTTCGGTTGCCAGTCCGGCGCCAAGCTCCTTTGAAGAAATGCTGTTGCCTTCGAAGCGCATAACGATCTCATCGTCCCGCGCTGCCCAGGCAAGGATGCGCAGCAGTTCTGCCGGCATGTTGTACGCCCACATGGACAGGGCGCGGGTGGACTGGCAGGTCGGGTAGTTGCCCTGGCCCACGCCCAGTGGCCGCCCCAGCACGTTGAGTACGTCGGCAAGCAAAAAACATTCGGGGGAGTGGCTGCTGCCGAAGACCGTCGCGATCTTCTCGGCTGCGGCGTCACAAAGCGTCATGCGTATCTGGCGCCACAGGGATGGCGCTACCGGTGGCGAGTAAAGAATGCCCCGCTCCAGCATCATGGCCAGGCCGTAAGTGCATTGACTGGTTTCCGGAAACACGGCGTCGTCGATCAGGCGGTGAATCAGTGCAGGGTAGCAGTGGAATGCATCGGCACCGGTGTAGCTCAACCCGAGGGCTGTGGGGATCAGGGCGTTCCAGCGCCCGCGCAGGTAGCGTATGAACACCGGCATGTAGGCCGACACCAGGCCGGTGTTGTGCATGGCCTGGGCAAAGGCGATGGCTTCCTGCATCAGGGCGGCATCGTCCATGTCCGCCAGTCGTTCGGAATAGACTTCAAAACCGGGGTCTTCACGGCAACCTTCAGTGGGGCTGAATACGGCGTTGATCAGTTGCAGGGCGTCGTCGCCGACTTCTCCGCCCAGGGCATCGGGTTTTTCCAGGCAGACGGCAATCTGGGTCACCATGTGTTTGACGCCCTCAACCTGCACCGGGCGCTGCTCCAGAATCCGCCAGACTTCGGCCACCAGGTGCTCCAGCAGGTTATCGTATCCCAGATGCTGGAGCAGGTAGTGATACAGGTTCTGCACGGCATGGCCGAGCTGATCGGGCCGCAGCCGGTCGCTCTCCTGCAGGTCATCACTGACCACCAGGTCCAGGTTCATCGCCATCACCTGGGCGAGGAAATTATGGGCATGTTCCGCCGAGATAGAAGCGTGGACGTAGTCGCCTTTGGTGACCGCCAACAGGCGAACCTGACTCAGGCATTCGACCAGTGTTGCGGTGGGCTCCCCGTGGCGGACCGTACGCGCAGCCAGGGAAGGCACCAGTGTCTGGGGGTAGTCCCAATCGCTGCCACCAAAGAACCCGGCGGATTCAATGGCCGGAACGCGTTCGTAGATTGCGTCCAGCCCTTCGGGGCTGAGCACCAGGGGCCTTGCCGCATCAATTACTTCGAATACGGGCGAAACGCCCTCGATCGCGTTGATTGCAGCAAGGCGGCTAACGGCATCGTCAAATGCATTTACAAGTTCCGTTGGCGCGCGGCTGTTCTGGTTTTCGGTTTCTTTTTTTTGTCTGGCCATACAACCATCCTTGAGCCAACCTCGGACTGTGTCAACCTGGACTGTCGAAAACATCCGTGCCCACCGGTTGGCTGAAGCCAGGAACCTGTTGGTCCACCATTTCGGATAGGATCAATGGCTGATGATTGGTAAACAGGCTGACATTAACCTACATATCATTATGAGCAAGAGATCCGATAAAGTGACGCCCACCCCCACAACAAAAGAAGAGCAGACACCTGATGGCTGAATCCTTTGGTACCGAGCTGGTTGAACAGCTCCAGCGAAATATTGGCGATGCCTTCCTGGCCGTGTCAGGTGAGGATTTGGACTGGGGCGCGCTTGTCGTACAGATGCTTGGCCAGTTGTTGGTCTCTGTAATCTATCTTGGGGTGTTTTTCGGGATCTATCTGGTGGTGACCGGTGCTATCCGGCTGGTCTTGGGCAAGCAGCGGGCCAAAACACCTCTGTTCATTCAGGTGCGAAGCACTCTGCGTTATCTGGCCGGGTTAGGGGCGCTGGTCTTCATTCTTGCACAGTTCGGGACGTCTCCTGAGGTTCTCAAGGCGATGGCGAGGGCGGGCTTTATGGCCCTCGGTTTCTATGTGGCCTGGCTGGTTCTGGCACGCCTGATCAAGGACAGCATGGTGCGCTACAAAATGGATCCTTCGATTCGTCAGCTGGTCGAGAACCTGTTTTCGGTGGTCGTCTCAGCGCTGGCTGTGGTGACGGTGCTCGCCCAGTTCGGTTTCGATGTGGTTTCGATTGTGGCGGGGTTGGGGATCGTCGGTATCGCCGTTGGCTTTGCGGCGCAATCAACCCTCTCCAATTTCATTGCCGGTATCACCCTGCTGATTGAGAGGCCGTTCCGCATTGGTGATTGGGTGACCATCAACGGGCAAGACGGCAAAGTGGTCAAGATTGCCTTGCGCACCACCTGGCTGCGCACCCGGGATAATATCTTCGCGATGATTCCAAACGACAGTGTGGCGTCATCCGACATCATCAATTACAGCGCAGAAGGGGTCACCCGCCTGAATATCCCGGTGGGCATTGCTTACAAAGAATCCGCGAAGGCCGCGAGGGATGTTCTGATGCCGGTTCTGCTGACGCACCCTGAAGTTTTACAGGGTGCTGGTATGGAGCCCCGTGTTCTGCTTAAAAGCCTGGGCGATTCTTCAGTGAACCTTGAAGCCAAGGTGTGGATTACTCCCGATAATCTGGATGTGCAGCCCAGAATCATGGCTGATGTTCTGGAACAGATGAAAGAGGCGCTGGATGCCGCCGGCATTGAGATTCCTTTCCCTCATTTGCAACTGTTTATAGATGATGCAAAAGGGCTCAAGCCGGTTCTGGAGCCCCTCTACAGCAAGAGGGAAGCTAACGGATAACTCCTTGATCCCTCCTCTCTCCCACGACGGGTGACGTGAACCCTGTTATGACAATGGTGACACTCTCGTGATCATTCCGTGATGACCTGGTCGGCCCATGCAGCGCACTATTTGTTCAGGCGGGAAACACATGCTGAATGGTTGCCTGCCGCTCCGAACTCATAGATGAAAAGGAAACAGATATGAACACGATGCTAAACGGTGCCCGCATTGCAGCTCTCGCCGCCGCCTTCGCGACTTCAGGATTGGCCTATGCCGCTGAACCACCTGCCGGCTCCAGCGGTGCGGCGGTCTCCGGCAGCGATAAAGTGCATTGCTACGGGGTGAACTCCTGTAAGGGAACGGCCGACTGCAAAACCACCGAAAATGCCTGTAAAGGACAGAACGCGTGCAAGGCCCAAGGCTTCAAGGGGATGTCAGCAAGCGAATGCCTGTCGGAAGGTGGTGTGATTGGCGATCTGGGCTGAGTAGGCCAGATCAAATGTGTTTGTCCGGAGGCGCGTTCCGGCGCGCCCCGGGTTTTCAACGGGAGATTTAACGGATGATGAATCACTCTGCCAAAGCCAAACCGAATGGGCTGAAGAACAGTCTCCGTGAGCCGTTCCAGGGTTTTGGGCTGGGTTTGCGCCCGCGTCATTACAACAGCTTTCTTGCCCAGCCGCAGGCGGTGGATTGGCTCGAGGTCATCTCCGAAAATTACATGGTCCAGGGCGGAAAACCGCTTGCGATGCTCGACAGGATTCGCGCCGACTACCCAATCGCGATGCATGGTGTGTCGATGTCGATTGGTTCTGTATCTCCCTTAGACCATGGCTATCTGCAGCGCCTGAAAGCGCTTGCGGACCGTGTCCAACCGATGTGGGTTTCTGATCACTTATGTTGGACCGGTGTGCACGGCACGAACCTGCACGATCTTTTTCCCTTACCTTATACCGAAGAAGCCTTGCGACACGTTGCCGCGCGCGTTCGCGAGGTGCAGGAAACGCTTGGGCGCCGTCTGGTGCTGGAAAACGTTTCAAGCTATATCGATTACGCCAGTTCAGAGATGAGCGAGTGGGCGTTTCTGACCGCCCTTGCGGAGGAAGCCGACTGCCTGCTGCTACTTGATGTAAACAACATCTACGTAAGCGGTATGAACCACGGCTTCGACCCGCGTGACTTCATCGACGGCGTACCAGCGCACCGCATCCAGCAGATTCATGTGGCCGGGCACTCAAACCTGGGTGACGTCATCATCGATACCCACGATGCGCCGGTACCCGACGAAGTGTTTGATCTCTACGCCTATGCATGCCGTCGCTTCGGGCCGGTCAGCACGATGATCGAGCGCGACGATTCAATTCCGCCGCTGGAGGACCTGATCGTGGAACTCGACCGGGTGAGGGCCGTGGCAGCTCGTCACACCCCTGTGTGGGATCGAGAGGAGGCATACGCATGACTGATTACGCCCCTCGTTCGTTAGCCGATCTGCAAGCGGGACTGCAAAACTATGTTTTGGGCGATGGTGTTTCGGACGACATTCTTTCCGAGCTGACGGGCGGTGCTTCTGACCAGAGTAAGCGGCGCCTGCATATCTACCATTCTGGCTATCGCTCGCGGATGAACGAGGCGCTCCAGTCTGCTTTTGAGCAGACCTGGGCCTATCTCGGTGACGACGCATTCGACGCAATTTGCACTCGCTACACCGAGACGAATCCATCGCACTCGCCGAATCTGGGCGACCATGGCCGCAACTTCCCACGCTTTTTGCAGCAAGCTTTGTCTTCCGATCCGGAAATCGCCGAGCTGGCAACCATGGACTGGAGGCTCCACAGCGCCTTCGATGCACCGAATGCCGCCATTCTCACCGGTGAGCAATTGGCAAATGTCGGCGAGGCGCAGTGGGCATCGCTGGGATTCGTCTTCCACCCGTCCGTTTCGCTCGCTCAGTTCGAGTGGAACGCACTGGAAATCTGGCATGCGCTGGATCAGAAACAGACGCCGCCCGTCGCCGAAAAGCTGAACGAGCCGGTAGGGCACCTGTTCTGGCGCAGCGACCAGCGAAGCTACTTTCGCACACTTGAGTCGGATGAGTATGCCGCACTTAAGGGCCTGCTTGAGGGGCTTGGTTTTGCACAAGTGTGTGAGCAACTCGCAGAAGGCTATCCGAATACCAGTATTGACGCGTCGATTGGCACCTGGCTGGCGCGTTGGCTGGCGGATGGGCTGTTGTCGGAGGTCAAGCCGGGGCCTGTTTGAGTGACACCGAAACCCTTATCGGCGTGCTTTGGCCGACCGTAAAATTCAGGAGTCTGACATGTCCAAATCCAAAATCTCACAGTCCGAGATCACCGAAACCAACACCACCCGCACCATGACCGCTGCTGCCATGGCACTCGCCCTGGGTTCTGCGATCTCCATCGCTGCCGTTCCGGACGTTGCCCACGCGGAGGGCATGGAAAAGTGCTATGGAGTTTCGCTCGCCGGTAAGAACGACTGCGCCGCCGGGCCGGGCACTACCTGTGCGGGCACGTCCACTATCGATTATCAAGGGAATGCCTGGACGCTGGTTCCGAAAGGCACTTGCGAGGAGACCGCATCCCCGACTTCACCCACAGGCTTCGGACAACTCGAAGCCTTCGAGGAGAAGTAGCAATGCTGCCCTCACGGGCAGGCTTGGGCCTGAAACCAGAGCACTTTCGGAACATTCTGGAATCGGGCCCAGACATTGGTTTCTTTGAGGTTCATGCCGAGAACTACATGGTTCCGGGTGGCCCTATGCACCATTATCTGGGGAAAATTCGTGAGCACTACCCGTTGTCATTGCATGGGGTAGGGCTCTCGATCGGAGCCGACGCTCCCCTGGACAAAACACATCTTGATGCGCTGGCGGTGCTGATTGACCGTTATGCGCCGCAGGTTTTTTCTGAGCACCTGGCCTGGTCGAGTCATGGTGACTTCTTTCTCAATGATCTGTTGCCGCTGCCATACACGGCCACCACCCTGAACCGTGTGTGTGACCACATCGATCAGGTGCAGACGCATCTGGGTTGCCGCATGTTGCTGGAGAACCCGGCGACCTATCTGGAGTTCTCGACCTCGACCCTGTCGGAGACCGACTTCATCAGCGAAGTAATACGCCGCACGGGCTGTGGCCTACTGCTCGACGTCAACAACGCTTATGTTTCGTGCATCAACCATCACCGCGAGCCCGGGGCTTATATCCGTGCATTACCGCTTGACCGGGCGGAGCAGATTCACCTTGGTGGTTTTGCCTCCCAGGCCGATGCCAACGGCGACCCGCTGCTTATAGACAGCCATAGCGCACCCGTTGCGCAAGACGTGTGGGCACTCTATACCGAAGTACTTGAGCAAATGGGGCCGACTGCCACGCTGATCGAACGCGATAACGACATTCCACCATTTGACGTTTTGCTGGCCGAGGTCAATCTCGCCGACTCGTACCTTGTTGAAGCAGGAGGCCAACGTGAGTGAGCAGACAGTATTCGCCAGCGCATTGCTTGATCCGGCGCAACCCTGCCCGGACGGGTTACGGGCGTGGAACGGTTCCGATCCGAACCAGCGCTTTGCGGTGTATCGCAACAACATCGTGGTATCACTGATTGATGCACTCGCTGCCACGTTTCCTGTTTGCCAACAACTGGTTGGCGAAGCCTTCTTCCGCGCCATGGCCAGGGTGTTTGTGGTGGCGCAACCACCGCGTTCGCAAATCCTGACCTTCTACGGGAGCGAATTTCCGGCCTTTATCGACACCTTTAGCCCGGCATCATCAGTACCCTATCTGGCCGACGTGGCCCGGCTCGAAAGACTACGACTCGACGCATTCCATTCTGCCGATGTTGAGCCGCTTGGCACGGAGGACATAACCGGAGTGCTGTCTGCTCCCCATCGGCTACCCGGGCTTCGCATGGATATCCATCCCTCGGTGGCGGTGCTGCAATCACGGTTCGCCGTGCTTTCGCTATGGGCCGCGCACCAGCAGGCAACCCCTGAATTGGCCCGTGTCGAGCCCCTGCAACCAGAATCCGTATTGGTGCTGCGTTCCGGGCTGGAAGTCCAGTGCATCGATATCGCAGAGGCCACCGGCGTTTTTATGGATCGACTGATACAGAAGGAAACGTTGTCGCAGGCTGAACAGGACGCCAAGGCATGCGAGCCCGGTTTTGATCTTGTTGCAGCGCTGACCCTTTTGCTGCGCTGGCAGATCATTACCTCCCTTTACCCCGGAGATGAACATGGAAAACTCGACTGAAACCTCAGCTGGCAAGGGTGTCCTGCCAGGCTTGATCAATCAGGCAACCGCCCTTTTCGGACGCATTCCGGACACCCTGATCGCTATGATCGCCCGCTTTTCGATTGCCGGCGTGTTCTGGAAGTCAGGCCAGACCAAAATTGAAGGGCTGGCCATCGACATTGTCTCCGGTGAGTTCAGCCTGGGGGTACCACGGTTGTCGGACAGCGCGCTCTTTCTGTTCAAGGAGGAGTACAGTCTGCCGTTGATCGCCCCCGAACTGGCGGCCTTGATGGCGGCGTTCGCCGAGCATCTGTTTCCGATTCTGCTCTTGTTGGGACTGGCTACGCGTTTCTCGGCGCTGGCCCTGCTGGTGATGACACTGACCATCCAGATATTCGTCTATCCCGGTGCCTGGCCAACGCACGGGGTATGGGCGGCGGTGCTGCTTTATCTGATGGCTTACGGGCCGGGTTGGTGTTCAATGGACCACTTCATCGCGGCACGTTACCGGCGCTGAAGTGCATCCAAACACTTTTTTCCTATTTCATATATCATGGGTGTTTAGTTGTTGGATAAGCCAACAGTTAACGTGGAGAACACCATGAGCAAGAAGCCCGAGAAAGTGACATTAACCTCTGCCACCATTGAAGAGCAGACGGCAGCTTTTTTAAAGGCTGGTGGGGCCGTTGAGTACGTAGGTAAGGGTAAGAGTGGCCAAGAAACCTCAGCGGGCCCGAAGCAGATTAGCGTGAAATAGTCACCGGGGCAGATCTGGTTCTGAAGCGCAGGGATTAAAGCGTTAATGAAAGTCGTAAACCCAGTCCTTGTTTTTCTACTCTCTATGATCTTTGCAGTCTCTGGTCATGCAAAGATTTATAAATGGGTGGATGAAAACGGGAAGATTCATTTCAGCGATCGGGAAGACCATCGCGTTGAGCAGGAAGTTGTCAACGTGAAGCCTGGCGCGTCGAAATGGTCGCGTTTTGATATCAAGATTAAAGCCGTCGATGTGGAGCTGAGTGAAGAGGAAAATCAGCAGATTGTTGATGGTGTGAACAACGTCTACGAGTTCTTTGACCGTGTGATGTCCTTTGATATGTACAGGACGGTTCCGGTCAATATATTGATGTTCAAGGATAAGGCTGAATACCGGAATTACCTTGTTCGTAGGGACAAAGGTCTGGCGGTTGCTTCATACGGCCTGTATATACCTTCTGAACACCAGATAGTCGTCTATGTGCAGGAAAACAGAAGCCGCACCTTTGAAACGATCAAGCATGAGGTGAGCCACGCGGTTGTCGATACCATCGTTCCTTATGCGCCGCTCTGGTTGAATGAGGGGCTTGCCGAGCAGATGGAAATGCTGGAACGTGATGAATCGGGCCTGTACTTTGAACGTCATCAGGAAAACAGTTGGGTGGTTGCTCAGGCCCGTGAACAGGGCCGTTTAACGGGCATTTCACAGTTTCTGAAATTATCCAGTTATAAGTGGCGCCATTCAGAGCTGTCGGGGCATGGGAGTTTGAGGGCTCAGTCCGGTCAATTCCTGAGTTTCCTGCTCTCCAAACCGACCCGCCGCAACTTCGTGGTGCGGCTGATGCACAACTTTAACCGGGGTGACCGCACTCTCGCATACTACCTGGTGGATGATAATTACATCGGCGGAGTCAGTATGTTGGATTTGGACTGGCGGCGTTGGCTGCACGAACAGGGTAACGACATCATCCGGTTTTAACCGTCGGTCGTTGCTCTTCATCTTTGAAAACCCGCAATGAGAGGACTCACTATGCCTCACGTTCGTTTTACCCACCTGCTCGGTTTTGCGTTTCTTGTTGCTGTTCTCGCTGCCTCTGCCGCTCATGCTCATCACGGTTGGGCCTGGGCCACGGACGAGGAATTTGAAATCACCGGTACCATCCAGTCAATGCGCCTTGGTAATCCCCATGGCGAGGTCACGATAGACGTTGATGGCGAGGCATGGGTTGTGGAAGTCGGCCAACCCTGGCGTAACGACCGTGTCGGGCTCAGTAAAGAGATTTTGAGCGTCGGCCGGGAAATGACCGTGCACGGTCACCGTTCCGCCAGAGAGGGCGAACGGTTGGTCAAGGCCGAGCGGATTGTCATCGATGGGACGAACTACGACTTGTATCCCGGTCGTGATTCCTGAGCCTGGGAATGATTGAGCCGGCGCTGGTCTTTGTTGAAAACCTGGCCTTTGTATCGGCGCTGCGCAATTCCATCCTCGCATACCCGCTGATCAACGCCGGGCATATTCTTGGTGTTGCCCTGCTGATTGGTGGAATTGTGCCGCTGGATTTGCGTTTGATGGGGCTCTGGCGCCGCTACCCTGTGATGGTGTTTGTCGATGTGCTTCGAGTCACCTCCGCGTTTGGTTTGGGGTTAGCGGTGGTCTGTGGTTCGCTTCTATTCGCCACAGCGGCGGTGGACTACGCCGGGTCGATGTTGTTCCGGGTCAAGATGGTGGTTGTCCTGTTGGGAGTGTCGAACGCGTTGCTACTTGCTCGGGTGTTAAAGCGCCGGGATATACGGAGCCTCCCAATGGGTGCTTCCATGCCTTTGCCCTTGAGGGCAGGTGCCTTGATGTCTCTGGTGTTCTGGATGAGTGCGCTGACTCTTGGCAGGCTATTGGGCTACTTCTGAGCAGGCGGGTAGCGACAGGAGTTGCCGCTACCCGGTGTTTCGAAGGCTAGCTGAATGCAGGTTCAAGAGGTTTACTGCCAGCAACCCGTTTCATCCACGCCATGTCCAGTGGAACAAGAATGTTCACTGCGAACAGCACCCAGCCCAACGCCTGCAGGCTGTCCGCAAACCACACCATCAAGGCGAGAGACAGCAGGGCCCAGCTGACATCCACAACCATCATCAGGTTGAAGTATTTCTCCAGCCACCGTGCGTTCATGGCCATAGCAGCCATATCCACGCACCAGAGCAACATCACTATACCCACCACCAGATAGAAGGTTGCACCTGGCCCTCCCGCTAACTGGGCGATCGGCTCTGCGGCCAGGATCAGTGCCAATGCCAGTGGTGTAGAGAGGAAAACATCGCTCAGGACGACCTGTTTTACGCTGAATTGACGGACGAAGTTTTTCATAGGATCACCTCAATCGGGTTTCACAATGTGTTGGACTACGCTACAAAGCATCTACCTGGGCGGTGATGGGCACAATTACCTGTGAGGTAATGGTGCAGCACACCCTTGAGGAAGATAATCGCTGAACACTCGGACATTCACAGGAACTGCGATGAGCGCCTTCGGTACGCTTTTTAGAGAAATGCGGCAGGGTAAACGGTTGAGCCAGATGGATTTCGCCCTGGAATGCGAAGTATCGGCGAAGCACATCAGCTTTCTGGAAACGGGCCGAAGCCAGCCCAGTAAGGGCATGGTTCTGCATTTGGCGCAGATGCTTCAGACGGATCTGGCGGCGACCAACCGCCTGCTGTCTGCGGCGGGTTACAGCCAGGTTTACAGCGATCAGGATTTGAACGCGCCAGGCATGGCGATGATCAAAGAAGCGCTTGATCACCTCTTGCAGGCGCACCTGCCGTACCCGGCGGTTGTCTTTGATCACGAGTACTATTTGGTGATGGCTAACACGGCCATGCAGGCGATGATGGTAAGAATGGTGGAACTGGGTGCTCACTTTCCCGCAAGGCCGAACTTTCTGCTATCGCTGTTGGACAACGAGGGCATGAAACCCTTTGTGGGAGATTGGGGAAACATCGCATGCCACATGCTGCAGCGGGTCTACCATGAGCATCTAGCCGGCCCCTTCCGGGACCAGCCCAACCGATTGCTGGAGCATGCCTTGACTCTGCCCGGTGTTCCACAGAACTGGAAAAGCCACGTGGTGGAACATCTCGACTACCCGGCGATTCCTTTTACCCTGAACCTGGGAGATCAGCAGCTTAGAATCTTTTCGACCATTGCAACGATAGGCACGCCTTTGGATGTCACCGCACAGAACTTGCGGATCGAGCATTTTTTCCCAATGGATGAGCGTAGCAAGGCTTTCTGGCAAAGCTGAAGCGGGCTGCTGCCGGGGAAAAGACTTCCGGGCCGGCGAGGTAGATGCGTTTGGGTCGTGTCATGGGGAATCAACTGGTCATCAAAGGCCGAAAGATACGTGTTTCCTGTTTTATCCTACCGCACCGTCTTTCCAGTGGCATAATTCAGCCTGTTAATAATAACCACGGAGCGACGGCATGTCTCTGGCTGAAAAAATCTGCCTTTCAGCGGCTTTCCTGTTTTTTATGACAGGCCTGCTTACCGGCATTTGGAAATACCGGCATATGGCGCGGAGTGAGGACGCTACCTCGCCGGTATATGTGGATATCGCTCACCGCAGTTCGCTGCTCTACAGCTTTGCGGCGCTGCTGCTGGCGGCGTTCAGCGCTCATAGTGTGCTGGCTGATTGGGTTAACACGACTGCCGCCGTGGCTGCACTGGTGTTTTTCGCCTTTGCAATTGGTACCTATGTGATTCACGGCCTGCTTCAGGATACAGACAACCAATTGCGCCGGCCCCACCGCCTGGGTAAGCGGCAATTGCCGTCCTGGGTGACCGGGTTCTTCATGCTGTTGCTGATCGTCGGGGAAGTCGGCGGGGCGCTCGTTCTGGGTGCAGGCGCAATGCTGAGAATCTGGCAGGGTTAAGTAGGAGATATTCACTGCACCGCCTTGCGAACGTTCGGACTCGTTAAGCTCCAACACACTCGATGATTTCAAGCGACGCAGGCAGGCCTATCTGTTTTCCGGCACTAATGAAGTCGGTGTAGAAGCGATCCACATACTTGAATGAGGCGACTTTACAATGAGAGCTTTGGGACCATTTGCTATGGTTGGCCACCAGCAAGCGTGACCGGGTGTTGGAAATGATGGCCCGGCTGACTTCGGCCTCGCGGATATCAAAATCCATCAGGCCATGCTGTGGGTCCATGCTACCGGTGCTGATGATGCCAAAGTCGGTGATGAAGGAGCTGAAAAATCCGGTCACTTCCGGCCCGACCACATCATGGTGGTTGTGCCGGTATTGCCCACCGGAAACGATGACTTCGATGCCGGAATTACCGGAAAGCGCAGAGGCCACACTAAGGTTGTTGGTCAGGATGCGCAGTGACTGATGATGAATCAGCGCTTTCGCCACCAGTTCGATGGTGCTGCCGACGCCCAGGCTGACGGTGGCGCCTTCAGGAATATCCATTGCAACCCGCTGAGCCATCTGCTGCTTGGTGGCATGATGATGGATCCGCGCGTTTTCAACGGGAGAAACCGTGGCACTGGCCGGTAGGCTGACGCCGCCATAACGACGACGTAGCACACCCTGTTCGCACAGTTTGTTGATGTCTCGGCGAATGGTTTGGGTGGTGACTCCAAAGCGTTGGGCAATGTCTTCAACCTCGACATGCTTCTGCTCGTTCACCCAATCCAGAATGCTTTTTTGCCGATCTTTGGCGCCCATCAGATTAGATACTCGGTCCATTACCCCTGGCTTGATCACACAGGATGTATTTCGGCCTGAGGCAGGTCGGATTCGGTCCGTTGCCTCAGCCAGTTTTCGGCCATCTCCGCGAAGCCCAGCCCGGAACGCTGGCTGACAACGGCGGCCGGCCGATGGGTCATCCCGGGCAGATGCTTGCGAATGTTTGCCACGCCAACACTTAATGGAAAACATCGAAACATGCTTTCATCATTGGGTGCATCGCCGATGAAAACCGCGCGCTGCTGCAACGCCTGACGATCCAGTCCCAACACTTCCTGCCCTACACGCACGGCCATCGTGGACTTGTCAAAATCGCCGAGCCAGACGTTGAGGTGGATCGAGCTTTGCCGAACGTTGAAGCCCCGGCCAACCAGAGCATTATGAAGAACCGCTACTTGCTCTGAGCTTAAAGACTGCTGCTGGTTGTAGTCGACCGCTACATCGACATAGCGGAAGGCCTGGTCGCTGGCGAGTTGTGGCTCGAAGTCCAGATCCAGTGCGGCGACTGCAGTCAGTATGGCCTCTTGGTCGCGCTTATGGCCGGCTGCGTCGTTCCAGTAGTGCCAGCGGACCGTCTGGGGGGCGGTCCGCTCGGCGTAGAAGGCGCCGCCTTCACCAATTACGGCAGTGACCGGCCACGTTCTGATGATCTGGTCGCACCAGCCGGCGCAACCCCCGGTCACCGGAATCACGCGAATACCAGCCGCTGCCAGCCGACAAAGGGCCAGATAGGTTTCTGGCAGCAATTGACCATCGGTGGTCAGGGTATCGTCCACGTCGGTAAACAATACGTCCGCTTGGCCAAAGTTAAAGCTGTTTGTCATGGACTGGGTTTTCCGCGTCAGATAACTTTCTTGCGCAAGGCGCTGGTTAGTGCTTCGCCCAGAATCACCAACACCACAATAGCGAGCAGAATCGTGGCCACCGTCTGCCAGGCAAACAGGTCGATAGACCCTTGCAGCAGCACTCCGATGCCACCGGCGCCCACCAAACCAAGCACGGTGGATTCACGGATGTTGATATCCCAGCGCAGGATGATGATGGCAAAAAAGGCTGGCATTACCTGCGGCACGATCGCGTACAGCACTACTTTCATTTTGCTGGCGCCGGTTGCCTGCATAGCTTCGACGGGGCGGCGATCGATCTCCTCGATAGCCTCGCCCATCAGTTTACCAATGAAACCGATTGACCGGAACATAACCGCCAGAATGCCCGCAAGTACCCCAGGGCCGAAAATGGCGACGAACAGCAGGGCCCAGATGATGGTGTTTACTGAGCGGCTGGACACAAGAATAAACCGACCGAGCCACAGGGTGGCCTTGTTCGGTGTGGTGTTCTGCGCCGCGATATAGGACACCGGCAGGGCAATGAATATCGTGAGCATGGTAGACAGGGTGGCAATGTGTACGGTTTCCAGCATGGCCGCGAAGATGGCATTCCAGGTGCTGAACTCCGGTGGCCACATGCGTGCACCCAGGTTCTGGATCTGGTTGGGGGCGTCCCACACCCAGGGCCAGAAAATGTCGATGTCACGCACCGCCCAGACAATCGCAATCAGGGTTACCAGGTAGATCCCATAGCGGGTCCACTGTTCTTTCCGGTCGTAGCGGGACCAAACACGGTCAGTCAGTTTCGCAGCGTGATCTACCATACTTTTTTCCTCACCCATCCGCTTATGCCTTCGCTGACCAGAATGATGCCAATAATCATCAGCAGAATGGCAAAGGCGAAGTCGTAATCGTAACGTCCGAACGCATTCATCAGTGTGCCGCCAATACCGCCTGCTCCGACAATGCCAACCACCGCGGAAGCGCGCAGGTTGCTGTCGAGCTGGTACATGGATAGCCCAATCTGGCGTGGCATGATCTGCGGAAACACGCCGTAGATCAGCATCTTCAGATATCCTGCGCCGACGGAGCGCATGGCTTCCACCTGGCCCCAGTCGATTTCTTCGATTTCTTCGGCCAACAGTTTGGCCACGAACCCGATGGAATAGAGTGTCAGGGTCAGGATGCCTGCCATGGGGCCAAACCCGACGGCCGCCACAAACAGGATGGCCACGATGACCGGGTGGAAGCTGCGGGAGATAATGATGATAGCGCGCCCCACCAGATAGACTGGCTTCGGAGCCACGTTTTTAGCAGCCATCACCGCAATAGGTATCGACAGAAACACCCCAAGCAGGGTTGCCAGGAATGCAATCTGGAAGCTTTCCTTGAAGCCGGTCCACAAGAGTCCGGCACGCTCAAAGCTGGGAGGAAAGGCTCCACCGAATATTTTGGCGGCTCGGGGCAGGCCCTCGGAAATTCGCGCCCAATCAAAGGGCAGCGTGGAGAAAGCCCAGTAGAGATAGGTCAGGGTAACGGCGATCAAGCCATAGCGGAGCCAGGGGTTGGCTATGAACGGGGGCTTCTTCCAGACCCTGCCCGACGTCATGTCGGTTGCAGTTCTGCCGGTGGTCATACGGTCGCCTCCTGGGTTTGGGCGCCGGCCTCAGCCGCATCCTCGTCCGGGGACTCAATGCCGCCGTAAATGGCATCCAGCGCATCCTGGTTGAAGTCCTTGGGCGAACCGTCAAAAATCATCTGACCGTGACGCATACCCACAATGCGATCCGTGTACATCCGCGCCTGAGTGACGTTGTGGATGTTGATCAGCACCGGCAGCGACATTTCGCTGGCTAGGGTTTGGAGCAGGCTCATGATCTGCTGAGAGGTTTTGGGGTCCAGCGACGCGGTTGGCTCATCCGCCAGCAGAATCTCCGGCTCCTGCATCAGTGCCCGCACTACGGCTACCCGTTGCCGTTCACCCCCGGACAACTGGTCGGCTCGATTGTTGGCGTAGTGGGCGATACCCACGCGCTCCATCAGGTGGAAGGCGCGATCGATATCCGATTGAGGGAAGCGGCGGGTCAGGGCCTGGAACAGTGACACATAGCCCAGACGCCCGGACAGTACGTTCTCCATGACCGTCAAGCGATCAATCAGGTTAAACCCCTGAAAAACCATGCCGATACGCCGGCGGGAATGTCGTAATTCGCTGCCGCGAAGATTGACCAGTTGGTGGCCATTCAACTTGATCGAACCCGATGTGGGCTCAACCAGCCGGTTGATGCAGCGCAGCAGTGTGCTTTTCCCCGCGCCCGAAGCGCCGACGATGGAAACGACGCTGCTGCCGTCAACCTCAAGATCCAGGCCTTTTAGCACCGGCTCATTGTGCCCGTATCGCTTTACCAGGTTGGTAATTTCTAACATGAATTCACTCCGGCCAGAGCTTCCGGCCATTGGCCGGAAGCGCCTGTTGCTCTTATTTCAGATTGTCGGGCGTGTACTGAACGCCGTTGGACGCCTGGATGGTGCGAATTACGCGCCAGTTGTCCTTGTAGTTGATGGGGATGAAGGTTTCGACGCCCTCAAACTCTTCGCCCAGCTCGGTGCCGGAAAACTTGAAGCTGTAAAAGGCTTCACGAATTTTCTCGACCAGCTCGGGATGCAGGTTGTGGGCGTGGTTATAGGAGGTTGTCGGGAACCGGTCGGACTCCCACACCAGACGCACATCTTCCTCGTCGTAAAGCCCACGCGCGGCCATACGCTCAACCACTTCGGAGGCCACAGGAGCCGCGTCGTAATCCTTGGCCACCACGCCGAGCATGGACTGGTCATGGCTGCCGGAGAAGGTGATTTCATAGTCGTCACCTGGTACCACGCCCATTTCCGGGAACAGGGCACGGGGGGCCTGGTTACCGGAGTTCGAGGTAGGGGAGGTGTGTGCGACGCGCTTACCTTTCAGGTCGGTTATTTCATGGATGTCGGAATCGACGTGGGTGTAGACCTGAAGCGAGTAGCCGAACTGCCCGGAGTCTGAGCCCATCAAGGCGAAGGGCACCGCACCGGCGAGATTAACCGCGAAAGGCGTTGGGCCGGTAGAAAAGCCCGCCACATGCAAACGGCCGCTGCGCATGGCTTCCACTTGCGCGGCGTTGGATTGCACGGCGAAGAAGCGAACATCCTTGCCTGTCACTTCAGACAGATGATCGATGAAGGGCTGCCAGATGTCGGAATAGATGGCGGGGTCTTCAACCGGCGTGTAGGCAAAGATCAGAGTGTCGGGATTCACCCACTCTGATTTGTCCGCTGGCAGGTCAGCAACCATATCGCCGTTTTCGTCGCAGTACTTGGCGTCTAGCGAGCCTCGTTCGCAATCCGCAAATGCCTGACCGCTGAAGCCGACCAGCAAGGCGGATGCCGCCAGAGTCACCGACGGGAGAATACCGGGAAACACTTTCTTAGACAGGTTCATTCTTTTTCTCCATGTGGAGCGGTCCATGCCTGAGGTTTCTCTGCCTCGCATTGAACATCCGGGAAGGACCAGCTCACTCAGCTTGTTATTATCAGATGTTCAATTGAACATTCAGCATAACAGTAAATGAGCATTAGACAAGGTGAGAGGCATCGGAACACTTGGATCGACACCGTAATTAGTGTTCAATTGAACATCATCCATATCGAGGACGATCTTCTCTATGCCCGACACTTTTAGCCTGGTAACTCCGACCGACATTGTCTTCGGGAGAGGACAGATAGCCCAACTGAGCGACCGGGTGACAAGGTTGGGCAAGCGAGTACTGATCGTTCATGGTCGCCATCCTGATCGACTTGCCAGGGTATTCGAGTCACTGAATGCCGTTGATATTGTCCAAACGATGTCTGTGCATAAGGAACCAGATTTACAGACACTGAATGCTGCCATTCGGCAAGGCAAAGCATTGGGTGTCGATCTGGTCATCGGCATTGGTGGTGGTTCTGTCATGG
Source organism: Marinobacter sp. G5_S1_61_S3 (assembly GCF_054968585.1). Taxonomy (NCBI): domain Bacteria; kingdom Pseudomonadati; phylum Pseudomonadota; class Gammaproteobacteria; order Pseudomonadales; family Marinobacteraceae; genus Marinobacter; species Marinobacter sp. G5_S1_61_S3. The sequence goes on from NZ_JBQKUK010000007.1 coordinate 58,870, forward strand.
ATTCAGCGAAGGTACTGGCTGCGATGCTGTCCAGCCAGACCGAGTTGATGAGCCACCTGGAGGTGGTCGGAGAGGGGCTGCCGTTATCCACCCAGCGTCTGCCCTTGATCCTGATTCCAACCACCTCGGGAACGGGGGCAGAGGCGACCCGAAACGCGGTCATTGATATTCCGGAAGCTCAGCGCAAGGTGAGTCTGCGGGATAACCAGTTGCTCCCTGACCTTGCCCTGATAGATCCTGCGCTGACCGACCATTGTCCCCGGGGTGTTACCTTGCACTCAGGGCTGGATGCCATTACCCAGGTCATCGAGCCGTATCTCTCGTCACGCTCCAATCTGTTCACCGACATGTTGTGCAAAGAGGCGATCCCCAAAGGCCTGGCCGCGTTAAAACAACTGATGGATGGTGAGTCTGAAGAGGCGCGTGACGCCATGGCTCAAGTGAGTCTGTTTGGTGGGCTTGCACTTGCAAACTCGGGGCTGGGTGTCGTTCATGGCATTGCCGGTCCGTTGGGAGGGTTATCTGGTGCGCCCCATGGTGCCCTCTGTGGTGCCTTGTTGCCGGCAGGTATAGCCGCCAACCGCGATAGCGTGTTTGAGGCGGAGCATAAGGCTCGTATTGATCGGGTAGTTGGCTGGATTGCAGACATATTTGAGGCGCCCGCGGATCAGGCACTACCACGTTTTCGTGAATGGATCTGTCAAAGTGGCTTGCCCGGGCTGGCATCCATTGGAGTGACGGAAGAGCACATAATTGCCGCCTCACAGTCGGCTGCCAGCTCTTCTTCCATGAAGGCCAACCCCGTTGTGTTGCCAAGGCCAACCATTGAAAACATCATGCGCGAGTCGTTTTGAAAAGTGAGTTGCTATCAAAACGTTCAACACTTCGGCTAACATCCGTTATCAAGCGTTAAGATAACAACAAGAAGGTAAAAACAGTGATGTTGCTAACCGGCTTCGGGCTTGGCTGCCTGTTGCCCCTGTTTGTGATTACGTTGCGAGACTTCCGGCATTTGCTGGTTGGCCAGTTGTTCCTGCTGGTGATTGTTGGGTCTGTGGCGTTCCTGGTCGATCCTTTGATTCCAGCCGAATGGCGCTGGATCACTTCCGACCTGCAAACCGCGTTGCCCGCCTTGTTCTGGCTACTGTGTCAGCTGATTTTTGCGCCGCGACCGCGTTTGAAGTCAGTGTGGGGCGCGATGGCGCTATACAGCTTTCTGGCGCCAGCGTTGGCGCGGCCCTTCGTAGAGCCCGGTGACGCGTGGACTCCGGCGGTGTTCTTCGGATGGCGGCTGGGCCAGTTCTTCGAGTACGTGGTGCTGCTGCATGGCCTCAGTTTTGTGATTCGGTACTGGCGAAACGATCTGGTGGAAGCCCGCAGGAAGGCCCGTCTGGCCTTTTTGTTGATTGTCGGCAGCGCCGTAGGCGTGGCGACGGTCAGCCTGAACTTCGGGCTTTATCATGAGTACATCCGCGGGATCATCACGGGGCTGGCGGCTTTCGCAACCCTGATCTGCCTGGTTACGGCGCGGGAGGGAATCATGGATCTGGTGGGCAGCGATCGGCCTGCCGGTTCGCCACAGCCGCAGCCCAGACCAACTCCAGAGACAGAGCCCCAGGAGGCTAACGAGGCACACTTTGCACAACAGGAGCAGGACGCCTCAGTGCTTTGCCGAACCATGGATGCCGGCTTCTATCGAACAGAGAAGCTGACTCTCAAAAAGCTGTCGGAAGTCACTGAGATTCCTGAATACCGTTTGCGCAAGGTGATTAACCAGGCTTTGGGTTATCGAAACTTCAATGACTACATCAACCAGCTCCGGGTAGCCGACGCCGCTGAACGTTTGCGGAACGAACCGGGCACACCCGTGCTGAACATCTCTCTGGACGTTGGCTACCGTACCCTGAGCTCATTCAACCGGGCGTTTCGGGATATCCAGAACGCCACCCCAACAGAGTACCGTCAGCAGTGCCTCGGGGCTGACATCAGCTGATCAAAACCTGCAATTTCCGGAATTGCAGGTTTTGCACAGTGCCCTTCTTTTCTCCTCTCAAACCCCTGGTGCGCGGGCCGTTGCAGAATTTGCACAGGGCGTGAGGCTTTCTGCACATCGGTTGTTCTCGCCAACGTGTCGCATCCTGCTTAGTGTCGTTCGGGACACCGCGTTCTTTTTGGGAACGCCTGAATAACAACAACACGATCAAGCAGAGGTTACGATGCGCCAGGCCAGAACGTTCAAGAAACTATTGTTGGTGACTGCCATTTCAAGTGGGTTCCTACTCGCCGGTTGTGATGGGGACGATGGAGAAGACGGCAAGGCCGGAGCCGATGGACAGTCCGCCGATGTCGTTGCCCAACTTGCAATGACCACGTCTGGTTTTTCCATTCCTGAAGACGCCATCCTTGTAGCGCCGGATGCTGCAGACGGTGACGACATTACCGAGGCACTGTCCGTGGCGTTGTTCGATTTGCCGGAGGATGCCCTGGTGGTTCTGCCAAAAGGGCGGTTTGTGGTGACCGAGAGCATTGTCATCAACAGTGCCAGTGGGCTGACCCTCACCGGCTACGGCATCAACGAAACTGCGCTGGATTTCAGCACGTCCAATGGCGACGACGCGTTCCGCTTCCAGGGCGGGAACGGTATTACGGTGCGGGACTTCGGTGTGTACGAGGCGCCGAAGAACGGCATCAAGGCCACCAACGTCAACGGCATCCATATGACTTATACCGCCACGGTCTGGGAAGGCGAGTTGGAGTCGGCCAACGGCGCCTACGGGCTGTACCCGCTGAAAAGCCAGAACGTGCTGCTGGAGAACAACTACGCCTTCGGGTCGGCGGATGCGGGCATCTATGTGGGGCAGTCCGAAAACATTGTGGTTCGGAACAATACCGCCAAACAGAACGTGGCCGGCATTGAGATTGAAAACTCCACCATGGCGGATGTGTACAACAACATCGCGCTCGCAAACTCTGGCGGCATCCTGGTGTTCGACTTGCCAGGGCTGGATAAGGCCTACGGCGGCAATGTTCGTGTTTTTAACAACCAGGCCTACAACAACAACGCCGATAACGTAGGCGCTGGCGTGGTTGGCACGGTGCCACCGGGAACCGGCGTCCTGGTGCTGGCCACCAGTGACGTGGAAATGTACAACAACCAGATAACGGACAATGACACCACGGCGGTCGCGATCACCAGCTATCTGCTGGTTGATGATGACCTTGCCAGTTACCCGGCCAACTACGGCGCCACCATGGGCAATGGTTGGAGCCCGACACTGAAGAACGTCTACCTGCATAACAACACCATTGCCCGGAACGGCGATAACCCGCGAGGTGCGCTACTTCAGCCGGTTATTGATGGTTACTCCTCGAACATGAACAGCAAGGGGGCGCCGCAAACCTTTCCTGCGATTCTGTATGACGGAATCGGTGAACTGCTGTCGAATGCCGGAGAGTTGGCTGGCTTCAATGCCCTGGTTGGCGCCGAGGCGCAGGCCGATGGGGTGAACTACGACCCTTACGGCGCAGGCGACCAGATTTGTGCCAACAGCAACATCAATGGCAACCCGGCGCCAGACTATGACGAAGTGAATACCGGACTGGTCTATCCGGATGATCCTGCCGACGTAACCATGGTTGATGGCGATGGCAATCCTCTGCCCCACCTGTTAATCGATCAAATGGTCAACAACACCTACTTGAACTGCGTCCAGCCGCGACTGGCGCCAGCGGTGGTGAACTTCCGCAACAACATCTACGGCTGCACCGGGGATGATCTGGCCGAAGCGGCCTGCGCGCTGTAAGGGAGCGTCTCCAATGAAACACAGTAATAAAACGATTGCGGCGGGTGTGGTGACGTCTTTTCTTCTGGCTGCGTGTGGCGGCGGAGGAGGTGGTGATTCGTCGGACGATAGTGGCTCCAACCCGACCGGCAGCGCACTGAATGCCGGTGCTGGTGCGCCGACAGGAGCGGAGGGCAGCTGCAGTGCAACCACGAATGGGGTGAACTGGGACGCCTTGATGACGGAGGTGTGCCCGAAGCTCTCCGACTACAATCTGTTTACCGATGCCAGTGATCCAACGGCCGGGCCGACCCTGGGCGGGGTGCCTTATGATCTCTCCACGGCGTTGTTCTCCGATTACACCAGTAAGTACCGTTTTGTGTTTGTGCCGGAAGGCAAGACCGTGGGTTACAACCCATCAGAGGCGCTGGATTTTCCGGTTGGGACGGTCATTACCAAGACTTTCGCCCTACCGGAAAATACCGCCATGCCTGACGGTGCGGAGCTGGTGATCGAAACCCGCCTGTTGATCCACCGGGTCGATGGCTGGATGGCATTGCCTTATTACTGGTCGTCAGAGTCCGAGGCGACACTCGCCATTGCGGGGAAACGCCTGACCGACCTGACCACCATCAACAACCAGGGACAGACGCTCACCTTTGATTATGCGGTGCCCAAAGCTGCGGACTGCAACTCCTGCCACTCCATTGTGCCAGACCTGGCGGGGCCGGATGACCAGCGTGAGCAGATTTTTCTGCCCATTGGCCCCAAGGCCCGTTATCTGAACAAGGATTTCAGCTACCCGGACGGCACGGTCTACAACCAGCTTCAATACTGGTCGGAAGGCGAACTGCTCACTGGGTTACCGGCGGATTTCAACAGTGTGGAACAGGCACCGGTGTTCAATGACGAAACCCACATCCCGTCACTGAGCGACGCAGAACTGAACGACAAGGCCAGGGCCTACCTGGACATCAACTGCGCCCATTGCCACCGGGCAGACCTCACCCTGCCGGCCGACTATGCCGGCCCCGCAGGCAGTAGCGGCGTGCAGTTGGAGTACAACCGCGTCTACGCTGACTCGCCGGGCAAATTCGGAGTCTGCAAGGACCCGGTGGCCGGCGGCAAAGAGGGTTATCCGTACGACGTGATTCCAGGCAACGCGGATGAGTCCTACCTGCTGTTCCGCATCGAAACGACAGACAGCCGGCACAAGATGCCCGAGCTGGGCCGTAGCACAACGCATCAGGAGGGTGCTCAACTGATTCGCAGTTGGATTGACCAATTGCCCAGTGCCAGTTGCTCGCCGATGCCGTAATAGCGTCCCACCCTGGCGGGTTTAGCCGGGAATCCGGTCAAGAGAGTTGGTTTTGTGGCGGGTGAGGCTTATGCTCGTCACACATTTCTTATCCGGGAGTCGCTTTATGGGTCTGGCTATCGCATTGCATGTTCTCTCTGCCGTGATTTGGGTTGGCGGTATGTTTTTCGCCTATATGGCCATGCGGCCAGCAGTGGTGGAGGTCATTGATGCATCGCAGCGCGGTGCTCTTTGGTGTCATACGCTGTCCCGGTTTTTCCGCTGGGTATGGGTGGCAATCATTCTGTTGCTGGTGACTGGTTACTGGATGGTCTTCAGCGTATTCGGTGGCATGGCGGGAGCCGGCTGGCATGTCCATGTGATGCAGGGGCTGGGGATTGTGATGATGCTGCTCTATTGTCACGTCTATTTTGCCCCCTTCCGGCGGTTAAAGCAGGCCGTTGCCAATCAGGACCCACAGGAAGGCGGGCGCCAGGTGGGACAGATCCGCAAGCTGGTGGGCACCAACCTGATTCTTGGGCTGATTGTCGTGGTGATTGGTGCTGGCGGGCGCTATCTGTAGGCCTATCTGGTAGTGGATAACGCCTTGTGCTGTTGCCCTGTCGTCTTTTTTCTTTGCGGACTGCACGGGGATTTGCAAGAACTCATGGCTTTCCGGGATGATTTGTTGATACACGATAAATCATCCTGGAGAGTGTGATGAACGAAGCCTGGCTGAAAGCCCTACCCAAAACGGAGTTACACCTACACCTGGAAGGGGCGCTTGAGCCTGAACTGATGTTTACACTGGCCCGGCGCAATGGCATTGAGTTGCCGTGGAGCGATGTCGACGTGCTTCGGCAAGCCTATTCCTTCAATAACCTGCAGGAATTCCTGGATCTGTATTACCAGGGTGCCAATGTGCTGCGCACGGAGCAGGATTTCTACGATCTCACCTGGGCGTACCTGCAGAAGTGTCAGGCGCAGGGGGTTGTCCATGTTGAACCTTTTTATGATCCGCAAACCCATACCGAGCGTGGCATTCCCTTTGAAGCGGCCATCAACGGCATCAGCGGCGCCATGCGCGATGGGCGGGAGCAGTTGGGCATTACCGGTGGGCTGATTCTCAGTTTCCTGCGGCACCTGTCTGAAGATGACGCCTTCCGGACACTTGAACAGGCGATGCCATTTCGTGATCAGTTTTTTGCGGTAGGGCTGGACAGTGCTGAACAGGGCCATCCACCCAGCAAGTTTGAGCGGGTGTTCGCCAAAGCGAGGGCTGAGGGCTTCCTGGCGGTTGCCCATGCCGGTGAAGAGGGGCCGCCTGAGTACATCTGGCAGGCCCTGGATCTGCTCAAGGTAAACCGTATTGACCATGGGGTCCGTGCCGCGGAAGACCCAAAATTGTTGGACCGACTGGCGGATGAGCAGATCCCGTTAACGGTTTGCCCGTTGTCGAACATCAAGCTGCGTGTGTTTCAGGACATGACCCACCACAACATTCTGGACCTGTTGGAGCAGGGGTTGAAGGTTACCGTGAACTCGGACGACCCGTCCTATTTCGACGGTTATGTGCTGGAAAACTTCGTGGCTCTGCGTGATGGCCTGGGGATGACCGAAGAGCAGGCCCGCCGACTGGCGCAGAACAGTATGGACGCTCGGCTAGCTCCGTAGATGCTGCTTGTACAAGGCAGTATCGATATTCGGCAAGATGCGAAAATCTGTCCTACCATTGAACAGTCAATCCCGCGTTCAAGGAATGAGTCATGAGCATGATCAGCAGCACACAACGTTTATTGCTTGGTTCGGTTCTTGCCTTCTCAATGGTTGCCGGGGTCCATGGAGCGACACCCGCTCCTGAAGGCGCGTCGGTGTATTTTATTACGCCAACTGATGGGCAGACCGTGAGTTCTCCAGTCACCGTGAGATTCGGTCTGGATGGGCTGGGTGTGGCGCCAGCGGGCGTGGAACGTAAGGGCACTGGCCACCATCACCTGCTTGTGGACGTAGACGATATGCCGGCGATGGACCAACCGGTTCCGTCCGATGATCGTCATATTCATTTTGGTGGCGGACAAACCCAGACGTCCCTGGAGCTGTCACCGGGCGAACACACCTTGCAGTTACTGGTGGGGGATCACCTGCACGTACCTCATCAGCCGCCTGTGATGTCCGAGAAGATCACCATCACGGTGGAGTAGTAGCCATAAACGGCTCAGAGGCAGGCCAGAACGCTGTCGCCAAGTGCCACCTCGCCCCCTTCAATCACTCGCGTCGTTATACCGCCATGCCCACGCATGGCGTTATAACCGCCCGGCCCAAGGGTAGTCTCCATCTTGCTACAGGGGTGACACAGGCCGGTGTATTCCAGCACCACGCCCCCGATTCGGAACGCTTTGCCTTTCAGGGCCAGGAGGTTCAGGCCAGAGACCACAATGTTGCGCCGGAAAATGTCTGGGTCAAGAGCATCCCGCCCGAGGCAGGAGGCAATGGCATGCAGGTGCTCTTTCTGGATCAGGGTGACCTGCCGTTTGCTGGTCTCGCGGCCCTCGAATCGATCGCCTTCCAGGCCTTTGCCCGGCGTGATCATCACGTTGTCGAGTATTGTCATGGGCTCACCACGGGCAGGGCGGATGCCAATCCATTCAACCCGGCCGCTCTGAGGAAGGGTGTCGAATAAGGTTTGAAGCGGGGTTGGTTGCGCCATGGGTGCCTCATGTGAGTTCTGGTCAGTTTGGCCCTGCAGGTACTGATTGTAGTTCAGGAACAGTCAGTCCTCCCTGCCTGGGAGGCTATTGCCTAAATTAACCCGGCTCGGATCATGTCGAACGTGTCAAGAATGCGGGCCACATACTGGTCTTTCGGCCGAAAGCTGCTTTGGGTGCTGAGCGATACGTCCCGCTCCAGGTGATCCAGCAGCTTATGCAGGCGACGACGATGAAGGCCGAGTGCCGCCTGCACGGGGTCGGAAATAACGCCGGACAACGCTGCGAACGCTGCCAGGGCGGCCATGACCGCGAGCATGACGCTGGCGGTTGTTGCCAGCGACGGCTCCGGTGGAAAGATGCTGTAGTACCACGTGCCGACGGTTTCGCCGAAGATAAAGTCCCGTGCCGCCAGGGTCTTTGCGAGCATGGACGCCAGCACCACCCCGAGCCCTATGCCCCCAGGCGTAAACTTCTGGAACGCAAATGCACCCAGCACGGTGCATGAAATGCTGTTGGTGATATCGGCAGAGGCGGTCCGGGTTACGCGGTATTGTCTGAGAGCGTCGCCAATTACAGGCTCTATTAGCTTGATAAAGTGCTGGTGGTCGACCGGCTCAGAACTGTGGCGTTCATAAACCTCCTCCAACGCTTCCGCCAGATAGTCTTCCAGCAGGTGGCCCGTAGGCTGACCACTGTTCAGCAGGTCGGCCTGAATCAGGCTCGATATGTGCTGCTGTACGCGGGTGGTGAAACCTGCAGGCACACGATCGGCCATTCCGTACAGCCATCTGAGGCCGGCGCGTTTGCGCGTTGGAATTTTTACCAGGCAGGCAAGGGCGTACATCGGTGCCCAAAGCAGATTGATCGGCGCCCGCAACATGTCCCAGCCCAGTGCCATCCGGTTGGTCGCGATAGCCCCCGGGTAATGGAAATGTCGGTCGATAAACGTTGGCACCCGCGACCTGCAGTCGGCAAAGTACCGTTCAATGCCCGAGCGTAAGGCTAGCTCTATCTCTGCTTCGGAGATGGTCTGCTCGGGTGGTATGGCAATGGGCATAAGTGACAGGTGCAGTTACCGGTAAGTGGGACGGAGTCGTTTACAGGCGCTCACTTTATCAGGAATCGTTATGGTTTCCTGTTAACGCCCTGATCATCCGGTAGAGAAACCCCAGAACTTCCCTAAATCAGAGAAACTTAGTACCTTGCGGACATTCCGAACAAAAACACCAACAGGATCATCGTTATGAAAATCCGTGCCGCTGTATTGGAAACGATAGGTGCGCCACAGCCTTTCGACGAAAACCGACCGCTGACGATTGAAGAGCTGGAACTGGATCCACCGGGCGATCATGAGGTGTTGGTTCAGATACGGGCAGCGGGTTTGTGCCATTCAGACCTGTCTGTGATTGACGGCAACCGGCCAAGGCCCGTACCTATGGCCCTGGGCCATGAGGCGGCAGGCGTGGTCAAAGCTGTTGGGGCAGGGGTGACAGATCTCAGCCCGGGTGATCACGTGGTCACTGTCTTTGTTCCCAGCTGCGGGCACTGCAGCCCCTGTGCCGAAGGTCGCCCCGCCCTGTGCGAACCGGCGGCCGTCGCGAACAATGCCGGTACGCTGGTTGGTGGCGAACACCGGCTGCATCGGGCGGATGGTACGCCGGTGAATCACCACCTGGGCGTCTCTGCGTTCGCCGATCACGCAGTGGTGTCCCGACATTCACTGGTACGGATTGATCCAGACCTGCCGTTTCATCATGCCGCCCTCTTTGGCTGTGCCGTGCTGACGGGCGTGGGCGCCGCCATCAACTCGGCCGATATCAAAGCCGGCCAGACGGTCGCCGTTATCGGGCTTGGCGGCGTGGGCCTGAACAGTGTGTTGGGTGCGCTGGTGGCCGGGGCAGGACAGGTCATTGCCATTGATCTGGATGAAGACAAGCTTGCGATGGCCAAGAGCCTGGGCGCCAGCGCTGGCATCAACGCGGCGGACGAAGATTGCGTGAGCCAGGTGAAAGCCTTGACCAACGGAGGCGTTGATTGTGCGATCGAAATGGCGGGTTCTGAAAAGGCGCTGGAGTTGGCTTATCAACTGACTCGTCGCGGCGGTACAACCGTAACAGGTGGGTTGGCACACCCTGACAGGAAGGTGTCGATTCAACAGGTGAGCCTGGTGGCAGAGGAACGAACCCTCAAGGGTAGCTATGTGGGAAGCTGTGTGCCGGTGCGAGATGTGGCCCGCTACGTCAGCCTGTTTCGCCAGGGACGGTTGCCGGTCGACAAGCTACTGAGCGACACCCTGACCCTTGATGAGATCAACGAAGGCTTTGAGCGATTGGCAAACGGCAAGGCCATTCGCCAGGTCATTCTTTTTGACGACCACTGACGCCAGGCTGCCTCCATGGAACGATCTGACTTTCCCGTGTTTTACCCCATCATCACCCGATGGATGGATAACGACATCTACGGTCACGTCAACAACGTGACCTACTATTCTTACTTCGATTCGGTCATCAACCGCTATCTCATTGAAGAAGGCGGTCTTGATATACACAACGCACCGGTAGTGGGTTTCATGGTGAGTTCCAGCTGCCAGTTCAAGAAGCCGGTTGCCTACCCTGATGCCCTTGAAGCCGGCGTTCGGGTTGCCAGAATTGGCACCCGTTCTGTGACCTACGAGGTGGGGATTTTCATGGAGAACGACACCCAGGCAGCCGCACATGGCGAGCTTGTCCATGTGTTCGTGGATCGTGCCACCCAGTCCTCGACACCGATTCCCCCAGGGATTCGGGAGGCCCTGGAGCGAATTACGGTGTAAACGTCGCTCTCGGGGAAGGGCGACCGCTTCAGTCGTCCGGTGTCCAGAGGCCCTGCAGTTGCCCCAGCAACGAAGAGCCAACCCCCTGGTTCCCCAGGAAGCTCATGATAACCGGGACAAACTGCTGGATCATGCCGCTGTCCATACCCAGAGCTGTAAAGGCCGACCGCACGCCGTCCATCGACGATATATTGGAGAGCAGGCTTTCGCTCAGGCTGCTACCACCGCCCAACAGGCTGGACAGGCCCGAGGCTTTGCTGGTGAGGGTGCTCATGGAGTCGTTGCCCAGCTGGTTTTTTGCGAGCTGTAACAGGGCGCCAGTACCACCTGTTGCCTGGGCCTGCGTGACGCCGAGCTGGCTTTGGAGTTGGCCGACCAGTTGCTGGGCTTCACCGCTGACCTCTGATGCCGAGGTCATTGCTTCGGTGCCGCTGGAAAGCGCGTCGTTAAGGTCGAAGGCGTTAACGGTTGGGGCGAGTAGGTAGATGCTTGAAACCAGGAGGAATTGCTTGATGGTCGCGTTCATGGAGTGATCCTGAGGGATGTGTGGTCGAAGTCTGTCTCCTTTAGATGGTGGCGAACGGTGTTTAATAAAAGTGTGGGAAACCGAGACATATCTGCATGTCGGTTTGGTGTTGCCTTCTCGCTTCTAAAAAAGGGAGGGCAGTGAGCCCTCCTCCGTGCGTTCAGGCAAAGTCGTATTCACCGCCCTTCTCGAGCGCCTTTTGGTAAGCCGGCCTGGCGTGAGCTCTCTCAACCCACGCATTGATATGGGGCCGGTCTTTGCCAACGATACCCCGTGCTACTGAGGCTTCCAGTGGAAAGCTCATCTGAATGTCCGCCGCGCTGAGGTTGTCCCCCAGAAACCAGGTGTTTTTTGCCAGGTGAGCTTCGACGAAATCCAGGTGTGTTTTGATCATCGGGCCGATGAAGGTAGCAGTGGTTTTATCGGCAATGCCTTTGGCCACCGGCTTGATAAAAAACGGCATCGGGCTGTTTTTTACCTTCTGGAACACCAGGCGCATTACCAACGGTGGCATCAGGGAGCCTTCGGCGTAATGCAGCCAGTAGGTATAATCCAGCCACGCCTGGCCGCCGGTTTCCGGCAACATGGTGTCTTTGCCGTAGGTGTGGGCCAGATACTCGATAATAGCGCCTGACTCCGCTACCACCAGATCGCCATCGGTAATCACCGGTGATTTACCCAGCGGGTGCACTTTTTTTAGGCTGGCCGGTGCCAGCATGGTTTTAGGGTCACGCTCGTAACGCTGGATTTCGTAGGGCACTCCCAATTCTTCCAGCATCCAGAGAACGCGTTGTGAACGGGAATTGTTGAGGTGGTGAACGGTAATCATGCAGTGACTCCACTGGTGTCAAAAGAATGAGCAGGTTAGCAGTGTAGTCTGCAAATAGCTTTTTGGTTCACTCCCATCGTGCTATGAATCACTATTTGGGAAAGTTGATTTAACTCATCTGAAGGAGGCCGGCAATGGCAGAAGCAACACTGAAGGAACAACTCAACACCGCGGTGAAAGACGCGATGCGGAACAAGGATAAGACCCGGCTTGTCACCCTGCGTATGGCGCAGGCGGCAGTCAAACAGATTGAGATTGATGAGCGCCGTGATTTGAGCGACGAGGATGTCCTCAAGGTGTTGGACAAGATGCTCAAACAGCGCCGTGACGCCGCCAGTCAGTACGATGAGGCGGGGCGCGAGGAGTTGGGTGACAAGGAAAGAGCGGAAATGGTAATCATCGAGGAATTCATGCCTGCGGCTCTGAGTGAGGATGATCTGGACGGCCTGATTCGAATGACCATCAGCGCTGCCGATGCACAGGGAATGCAGGATATGGGCAAAGTGATGAACGAGCTAAAGCCCCAGGTGCTTGGCCGGGTTGATATGGGCCACCTGAGCAAGAAGGTGCGGGCAGCACTGGCGGGCTGATGGTAACCCAGGTGCGTGACGCACTGGTAAACGAGAAAGGACCACTATGGCCGACAAAGAACTGCGCCCCAAATCCGATAGACAGGCCATCGACCAGTTTATCAACGAGGTTCGCACACTGCCTAAACAGGGTGGCGGGCAGGGCAGGCTGATATTCGCGCTGGATGCCACCGCCAGCCGGGAGGCAACCTGGGATGAGGCCTGCCACTTGCAGAGTGAACTGTTCATGGCGACCCGGGATTTGGGTGGTTTGGCTATCCAACTTTGTTACTACCGCGGCTTTGGCGAGTTCAAGGCCACAGGGTTTGTGACGGAGACCGGTCAGTTGTTGAACCTGATGAACGGCGTTTCCTGCCTGGGTGGGCGCACCCAGATCAGCCGGGTGTTGGCTCATGCCGTGAAAGAAACCCGGGAAAAGGCCGTAAGGGCGGTGGTGTTTATTGGCGACTGTTGCGAGGAACCGGTGGACGAACTGTGCCATACCGCGGGGGAGCTGGGGATGCTGCGAACGCCGGTGTTCATGTTCCACGAGGGCGCCGACGCTCATGCCAGAGCAGTGTTCCAGCAGGTGAGCAAGTTGTCTGGTGGCGCCTATGCCCCCTTCGATCGCAACAGTCCGCAGGTTCTCAAGGATCTTATGGCTGCGGTGGCGGTCTATGCTTCCGGGGGAGCCAAGGCCCTGCAGGATTTTTCCAGCCGCAGCTCTCCAGAGGTCAAGCGCTTGACCCAGCAGATCAAGTAGCGCTTGTTTCAATCCACGTTCAAGCCATCGATGGACCGATGAGTTCCGGGGTATCTGAGTGCCACTAACGCTTCTGGTCATAGCACTGTCGGTTGTTGCGTGGGTCTGGCTGCGCAACCAGCCGGCCAGCCAACGTAAGCCGGCGATGATAAAGCTGGCCTTGATGGCTGCTATCGGGATAGTGGTTCTGATGGCCGTTACCGGCCGCTTGCACGCCTTATTCGCGTTGTTGGCGTTTCTCTATCCACTGCTACGCCGGGTGCTGCCATCATTGTTGACGGGGCGCATGGCGGGGGCCGGAACGGGAGATGCAAACGCAAGTTCGGGCAACCAATCCCATGTCTCCGGCGACATTCTGGAAATGAGCCTGGATCATGACTCCGGCACCATGAGTGGCAAGGTCCTGAAAGGCCCCATGGCCGGGCGAGAGCTGGCGGACCTGGGCGAAAGTGAATTTCTTGAGCTGTTGCGATACTGCCGGGCGCACGACGAGGACTCCGCCCGGCTGCTGGAAAGTTATCTTGACCGCCGGTTTGGTGACTCATGGCGTGCTGACGATGAGGCCAGCGCTGGAGGCGAAGAATTCGAAGAACAAGCCAATGCTGGCGGTCCACTTACCGAGAGCGAAGCACTGGACATCTTGGGGCTGAAGCCCGGTGCAACACAGGACGAGATCATTCGGGCTCACCGCAGGATGATGCAGAAAGTACACCCGGACCGCGGTGGGAGTAACTACTTGGCTGCCCGTATTAATGAGGCCAAGGCGTGCTTGTTGGGCTGACGGCTTCTGTCGGATCTAGGCGATCATTGTGCCAGGGGAACGTTACCCGATGTGTTAAGTGCAAAGCTGAGCAACCAACGATTCCCACGTTCAATCTTCGAAACCCGGTGTTGGTAGAGATCTGGTCGAAACAGGTATACCCGGCCAAACAAGTTGAAAATGTTCTTTTCGCAGATGAACTCACCGCCGGCTTTGGGCTTTACCAGAACACAATTGAGTTTGTACAGCCGGCCTTCGGAAGTCATGTCCAGGTGCGGTCCCACCTTGTGACCTTCCGGGTAGCGGACGAGGTACAGGTTCAGTCGTTTGGAGCGGAACAAAATCCGGGTTTTGACGTTTGCGGGCATTGAATGTGCGTTCTATCTTGGGAGGGTTGAGCTGTTAGTTTGTGCGGTTTGTCGGGTAGCCGTCAACCGTCGCTCCGAATCGTAACTTTCCTGCTACCAAAGTCCTGGCAGTTTCGTGATTTCGTATCATGTACAGCAAACGGGTGGCTCTGGGAAGGTGGTGTTTAACCAACGAACGGGGGAGATCGTTATGACTCAGTACCAGGGCAGTTGTTTTTGTGGCGCTGTTAAGTTTCAGGTATCTGGCGCACCCGAAGCGATGGGATATTGTCACTGTGATTCCTGTCGTCGCTGGTCGGCCGGGCCGGTGAATGCGTTTTCTCTGTGGCCATACGACAGCTTCGAGGTGTTAGCGGGTGCCGATCACATTGGCGAATTCCATCTCACGGAACAAAGCTATCGCAAGTGGTGTAAAAAGTGCGGTGGTCATGTGTTTACCGATCATCCGGCGTTAAGTCTTATGGACGTCTATGTTGCCAACCTTCCGGACCTGGCGTTTGAGCCCGCGGTCCATGTGCATTACCAGGAATCGGTACTGCCGATTCGCGACGGGCTACCAAAGATGAAGGATGTTCCGGCCGAGATGGGCGGGTCAGGCGACACTTTGCCAGAGTGATTTGATGAGAGCGGGGCGGGTGGCGCATCGAATTTCCACTTATGCCTATATATCCAATTCAATAAGCATGCTAAAACGTCTCGCCCGGTGCTCGCTCGCTTTTTTCGGGCGCCGGGTACTCTTCCATTCATCGAGATTTCAGCATGTCAGACAAGTTCTTCTACAAAGGCCGGCAGGACGCGCGCCAGCACCACACCGCCCATGGTGGCTTCCAGACCAAGGCCAGTCAGAAGAGTGGCAGCAAGAAGTTTCCGCTAACACTGGTGGTTACCAGTGAGGCGCGCAGGCAGGAGGTCGAAGCTCAGGTGGCGGAAGCCAATCTGCATGCCAACATTACAGTGGATGCCCGCGAGGGTGCGGTTGAATTCATCACCGAACTGACGGCACTCCTGAACAAAGGGGCGACGGTGACCACGGCGAAACTGCCTTCCCGCAATGATCCTTGCCATTGCGGGAGTGGTGCCAAGTTCAAGAAGTGCTGTGGTTGACCACGCGTTTCTCAATCGCTCTGTTTCAGACCCATTTCCCAGAAATCGATTTCCAGCCGGGTGGCGTCGCTGAATATCCGGGTAAGCTGCTCGAACCTGGCGGGGGATACATCCGCCAGTCGTTCATCCAGCCACTGGATTTCCGCGTGCATGGCCTGCTGGAACTCGTCGCTTTCATACATGGCGATCCAGGCGTCATACGGGTTTTTGTCTCCCCGAATGGTTTCTGCCCGTTTGTTCAGCCAATTGGCGATTTCCCCGTAGCCCACCATGCAGGGTGAGAGCGCAACATGCAGGTCGAGCAAATCGCCGCGGTTGCCCGTGTCGAGCACATAGCGTGTGTAGGCAAGGGTGGCGCGCGCTTCCGGCAGGTTGGCAAGTTCTGCTTCTGAAATGCCCCATTCCTTGCAGTAGCTGATGTGTAGGTCCAGCTCTACATCCACGATGGCCTGCAAGCCTTCCTTTGCCTGGCGGAGATCCAGCAAGGTTGGGCTTTTGTAGGCCGCCAGGGCGAAGGCGCGGGCAAACTGGATCAGGAACAGGTAATCCTGCTTGAGGTAGTGCTGAAACGCTTCGGGAGCGAGCGACGCATCGCCTAACTGCTTTACGAAACTGTGTTCAATGTAGTCGCGCCATTCTGTCCGGCAAGCCTTCCTTAGGTCTTCGAACTGATACGTCATTGTGAATATCCTTCGTCACATTGAATGTGTTTGGGTCAGGCAACTCAACGACAAATCCTTTTCCAGCCGATAGGTATCAAAATCCTGCGCCAGAAACAGTTGGCCCTTGTAGTGCTGCATGGCTTCGGCCGCCAGTTGGTTGATGTGGGGCGCGCCTCCCGGCCCGGACTGGTAACGTGAGCTGAAATGGGTCAACACCAGGTTGGGCAAGTGAGCTTGTTGGGCGAATCGGGCGACCTGTTCAGCGGAGCTGTGTTGTGGCCAGGGGCCGACCCGGTCGGCCACGTCCTGGGTATAGGTGGCTTCGTGGATCAGCACGTGGGTGCCGTCGCAGGCACCGGCCAGCAGGTCCGGGGTGTCGTTGTCGCCGGCGACGATCAGGCGGCGGGCTTTGCGGGGAATGTGAGTGTAATCGTCACTCCGGAGCAGGCG
Source organism: Marinobacter sp. G5_S1_61_S3 (assembly GCF_054968585.1). Taxonomy (NCBI): domain Bacteria; kingdom Pseudomonadati; phylum Pseudomonadota; class Gammaproteobacteria; order Pseudomonadales; family Marinobacteraceae; genus Marinobacter; species Marinobacter sp. G5_S1_61_S3. Next base: position 75,500 of record NZ_JBQKUK010000007.1, read on the forward strand.
GCCATCCTCCAGTGTTATATCGTTTCCTTTCTGCAATTCGCCCCAGCCGGGGCCGGGCTCTACGCCTTCCGACCTTAGTTTGTCCCGCAGTAGTTGCCGCTCCAGGCTTTGCTCGGTGAACACATAGGCGCGGCAGGCAACACGATGGGAAAGTGCCACATTGGTAACCCTGACGTGCTCATCCTGCCACTGGAAATCCGATGCTTCGGAATCGATGAAGTTTAGCGAGTAGCTGAGGCTGGAGTCGCTGTTTGCGAGCACTGCGCTGATGAAACGTTGTACCTGGATGGGGGCAACGATGTCCAGCGGTTCCGTGCGGCCAAGCATGGAGGCGCTGGTGAGCAGCCCTGGAAGGCCAAACGTGTGGTCGCCGTGGATATGGGTGATGAAGATGGCGCGTAATTGCACAACCGAGTAGCGGGTGCGAAGCAACTGGTGTTGCGTGCCTTCACCGCAGTCGATCAAATACCAGGGTTTGGGACCGGAGTGACACAGGGCCAGCCCGCTCACATTTCGTGACCGTGTCGGGGTGCCGGCGGATGTGCCCAGGAAAGTGAATTCCATTATTAATCCGCCCATTGCCAGGGTGGCGCATCCAACAAACCCTGCCCCAGGACTATAGTTTCGCCAAGGTCTTTGTTCAGGGCGATGGAGTTACAGTCGCCATCCTGTTCCAGCGTTGCCACCAAACGTGGTGCGTGGGAAACGACCCACACCTGGGTTTCACGTGATGCGCGATTGATCAGGCGCCCCAAGGCAGGCAGCAAATCCGGGTGCAGGCTGGTTTCCGGTTCATTAAGCACCAATAGTGACGGTGGTCTTGGCGTGAGTAGTGCGGCTACCAGCAACAGGTAGCGAAGCGTGCCGTCCGACAGCTCCGCCTGGTTTAAGGGGCGCAGCAACCCCTCCTGCAAAAACTGCAGTATGAAACGGTTGCCGGAGTCTGCCTCAAAGTTGATGGTTGCCCCGGGAAAGGCATCCTCAATGGCATCGTACAACGCCGCCCGGTCGCCAATCTCGTGGATGGTCCGCAGAGCCGCGACCAGGCTATGGCCGTCGTGATCAAGCACCGGCGTTCGCGTACCGATTTGGGGAGTGCGGATGATGGACTGGGGATCGGTTCGGAACTGGTCGTAGAAGCGCCAGTTGCGGATGGTTTGCCGGACAGCATGAACCTCGGGCACAGCCACCGGATCGCTGATTTCGTTGAGGATGCTTTCGTAGGTGTTGAGGTGGGCGTTGTAGACTTCCCATTTACGACCGTTGCGCACTTTCACCACAGGCCCGACCCGGTCAATCAGGCAACTGCTGGGACGGCAGACGTCTCCCGCCCAAATGCACTCGCGCTTGATTTCCGGGTCAAACTGAAACATGGACGGGTCCTGGTAGCCCGCAAATCCCTGAGGCGCGGGCATACCCAGTGAGATGGCGTAGCCGAAGTCTTCACCCACGAAGCCGAGTCTGAGCCGGCTGTTCTGTTTTTTGGCAGAGCCCTGTACGGGATCGACACCGTCTTTCATGCCTTTGGTAAAGGTCTCCGGCCCTGCCCAGAACGTGTAATCCAGCCCGCCTTCCTGCGCGATCGACGAGATTAAGTTGCCCTTTGCGGTTTCAGCCAGTAACCGCAGAGACTTGTAAAGGTTGGATTTGCCGCAGCCGTTGGGCCCGGTTACCACATTGAGGCCGGTCAGGGGCGCGACGATACTCTTGAGGCTGCGGTAGTTGGATACGGCAAATGCGTTGATCATAATCTCAAGATCACTGAGTTTGGTAAAAAAGTCTCGTTATCTCAAGCGCTCTCAGCCGCTTGAATTCGGTTTCGGCCGCTCTCTTTGGCTTTGTAGAGTGCCGCATCGGCGGCAAAGACCAATTCTTCGAGACTGCTCTTGTCATCGGGAACGATGGTGGCGCAGCCCACGCTGACGGTGATGCAATCTCGCGCCGTTGAATGGTCGTGCCTGATGTCCAATGCTTCGATGGCAACGCGGGCATTTTCAGCGACCTGTATCGCACCATTTTCGTCAGTATTGGGGAGTATCAGAATGAACTCTTCTCCCCCGTAGCGCGCCACCATGTCGGTTGAGCGCTGCAGTTGCGCCTGCAGTGTCTCGGCAACCCGGATCAGGCATTCGTCACCCATCTGGTGGCCGTAATTGTCGTTGAAGTGCTTGAAGTGATCCACATCGAGCATAACCACAGATAAGGGCTGGGGCTGCCTTCTCAGGCGCAGCCAGGTGTCTTTGAGGTAGGCGTCACCGGAACGCCTGTTGGCGACGCCGGTCAGGCCATCGCGGTCGGCCAGGCGTTGCAGTTCTTCATTGAGTTCTTCCAGCTCTGCCGTGCGTTCAACCACCTTCTCTTCCAGGAGCCGGGAATGGTCCTGTACCTGGGTGTAGAGCCGGGCGTTTTCGATGGCGACAGCCGCCTGGGCGGAGAGCAGTTGAATCAATTCCACCCGGTCGTCGGTGAAGACGGCGTCGGTCAGGTTGTTCTCCATGTAGACCGCCGCCTCAAAACGTTCCCGCACGATGATAGGGACACACAGTACTGATCGTGGATGCAGGTGAACAGTGTAGGGGTCGTTCACAAACGGGCCGTCGGCCATGGCATCGTGCAGGACCACGGCTTCGCCCCTTTGAAACACCTGGCTGATCACGCTCATTGGCAGGGCGAGGGCCTTGCCCTGACGATCGCTGAGTGTTGAGTGGGTGGGGATCTCAACCTGTGGTGACGGCTGCTCTGGCCGGATTATGGCCTCAACACTGAATGTGCCACCGGCCCGGACAATCAGGCAGCCCCATTGCCCGCCGGCATTTTCCAGCAGAATCGCCAGGGTTTTCTGCAACAGCTGGTCCAGCACCATCTCGCCGGAGATCTCACGGGAGGCTTTCATAACCGATGCCAGGTCGAGACTGGCCAAATGGCTTCCTGGTGGGCTGAGGTGGGCCTGAACCCACTGACGAAGCACCGGGAACTCGTCCTCCAGCTGTTCTACCTTGCGTTGTGCGCCCCAGCGGTTGTATACCCCGTGGGCACCACGGAGATAACCCTCGGCTGAGCGCCCTTTACCCAGTGCCAGCAGGTGCCGTGCGGCGCGCTCAAAGGCAGTGGCCTCATCGCGCAGGAAGCCGTTTGCCCGTGCCATGTCGATGGCCGTGTCATAGAGCTCCAGTGCGGTGTCGTGCCTGCCATCCAGGCGGGCGAGTTCTGCGGTCATCAGAAACTGAAGGTGGCGGAAATTCGCTTCGCAATTGTCCGCCCAACGGGTCATGCGCGCCAGGTCCCGTTCCAGGCGTTCTCGTGTGGCCTGTTGGTCAGCCCTGTTCATGGTGGGGAATAGAGTCGTGAGGGTGAGGTTGGCAACAATGTAGAAACGCACGAGCTGGGGCAGGGACATCGCGGACTTGATTAGCTTGTCCTGCTTTCTGACAAAGTGCAGTGCCTGTTCGTAGTTCCCGTAGAGCAGGTTGATCTCGGCACTGTAGATCTGATGATTGGCAATGCCGGTCATGAACCGGCGCGTACTCATTGCCTCGAGACACGCCTGGTCATCAAAATCATCGGTGCTCAGACTGGCCGGTGAGTGGGTGGTGCCAAGAAAATTGCGCTGCATCTGCAGGAAGAGGGAACCGGAGTCCAGCGAATCCTGGTAGGCGCACTCGCGAACGATGTCGAGGTTTTCCTGATGCAACTGGCTTGCGGTTTCCAGATCCATGCCCGGGTCCCAGATCACGCAGTCCTGGGCACTGTAGGCCAGATAGAGCAGGTCGCCGGATTGATAGCCGGCTTCGATGCCCTTGCGGAACCAGGGCGTGAGCGTTGCCCAGTGGTTGCTCCAGTGATGAACGAACATGGCGTATACATAGATAACGCGCGCCCTCAGGCTGAGGTCATCAAGCCGTTCATTGATGGCCAGGCCAACCTTGGCGTACTGATAGCCCAGGGCGGGCTCGTCCAGCTCACCACACAAAAGCATGCCGTAGGCGGCATAGGCAAACGCCGATTCCGGGCAGTTGCCCCGATGCAAAGCCAGGTTAACCGCTTTTAGCACCAGGTAGCTGAACAGCTTGCTGCCGGAGAGAAACGCGGCAGCAAAGATTTCCATCAGCAGACGCATGGCGGTCAATGTGGCTGGGTCTTCGATGACAGGAGCGCCAACCAGATCGGTGATTTCGCGGCCAGCCAGGTTCGTCAGTACCCGTTGGCGTTCGACATCGATATCGTGCTGGCTGGGGTGTTCGGTGAAATTGACACCCAGTAGTGCCAGCCCCTCAATGGCAGCGTGAATAGACGCCTCCATTCTACCCAGCGTGGCATTCTGCCGGGTACGTATGGCGAGAATGTCGGCGCGATGCAGCCGGGAGTCCGCATGGTCCAGCATCTGTTCCAACCAATGGTCGGCCTCTTCGGTACGTCCGGTGAGGTAGAGGCAAAGCTGTATCTCTGACGCCAATGTGGCCATCAGTGAGGGCATCTGTGACCAGGCGTCGTCTGGCAGCAATTCCTCGGCGACCTGCAAGTAGTCGAGTGCCTGTTGATAGGCTGAGGTTTGTCGGGCGCGACTGCCGGCACGAAGGTTGAACTCGGCCAGTTGAAGGCGTTCTGACCCGGACTGGATCAGCGCACGCCCCTGATTGAGATGATTAACGATATCAATCAATTGGTCATCGGCGACCTGCCCGCCGCCGTGTTGTAACATCAGGCGCCCGACCGTTAAGTGTACCCGGGGGAGCTCGTCGGTTGCGATGAGGTTGTAGGCAGCCTGCTGCACCCGGTCATGCTGAAAACGATAGCTGGGGTTGAGCACCCGCTCTTCGTCCTGGTGTCTCGCCAGGCGATAATCACTGTGTAGCGGCAGCACGGTGTACTGTTTCAACGCCGGCAGAAGGGCCCGGGCGGTTTCCGCAACGGTATGCTCGTAGATGGTGGCGAGCGTTTGCAGGGTAAAGGTATTACCGATGCTGGCGGCCAGTTGAAGTACGTTCTGTGTTTCGTCCGGGAGCTGTCGCAGGTTATCCAGCATGAACTCAACCACGTCATGGCTGGTTTCATCCCAACTGGCCCTGTCGAGCTGCCAGTGCCATTGGCCACTGCCCGAATCTGACCAGATTGCCCCCTGGGCATGGAACTGTCGCAGCAACTCGTTGGTAAAGAAGGGGTTGCCCTGGGCGCGGTGAAACAGCATCTCGCTCAGTGTGCGGCTCGTTTCCGGCTCGCAACGCAGGGCATCGGCCACCATTTGGTCCACCGACGATTCATCAAGCGGCCCCACAGGGATCTGATGAATTCGCCGATGGTTGTTGAGGTCATCCAGGAGCAATCTGAGCGGGTGCCCAGGGCCGACTTCATTGCTGCGATAGGCGCCAATCAACAGCAGGTGGCTCTGGTCCCTGGAGGTGACTATACGGCGTATCAGGTCGAGGGTTGGGGTGTCGCTCCACTGCAGATCGTCCAGGAACAGCACGACCGGATGGCCTTCGCCGGCAAACACTCGCAGGAATGCGGTCAGTACCAGCTGCAACCGGTTACGGCTCTCTGAGGGTGGCAGCTCGGTCACAGGGGGTTGTTCGCCGATAATCAGCGCCAGCTCCGGTACCAGGTCGATCACCAGGGCGCCGTTGGGCCCCAGCGCACCAAGCAGTTCGGTGCGCCAGCAGTCAAGCTGGTTGTCGGGCTCTAGCATGATTTGCTGCACGAGGGCACGAAAGGTGGCTGCCAGTGCTGAGTAGGCTTCGCTTTGCTGGAACTGGTCGAACTTGCTCTGGACCAGAAAACCGCGTTCGCGGATCTGGTAGCGATCAATTTCGTTGACCAGTGCCGACTTGCCAACGCCGGAGTAGCCGTGAACCAGGCAGAAGCGGGATCGTCCCTCCACCGCCTGCTCGAACAGGCCCAGCAGCTCCTGCAGCTCGCGCTCGCGGCCGTAAAGTGCCTGGGGAATCAGAAACTTCTGCAGATGATCCTTTTCACCCAGTGTGAAGGGCAGCAGTGGCAGATCCTGTTCTATCGACGTGGCGCAACGGGATAGGTCGTGCAGCAGGCCCAGGCTGCTTTGATAACGTTCTTCCGGGGATTTGGCCAGAAGCTTCAGCACAATGTCTGAAAGGGCCTCGGGTATGTCCTCAAACACGGTGTGAGGCGCCGGAGGCAGACGACTTATGTGGCTGTGTACCCACTCCAGGGTATTGTTGGCTGTAAACGGAGGTTGGCCGGTCAGAAGTTCAAACAGCAGCAAGCCGAGGGAATAGTAGTCCGAGCGGTAGTCGAGGCTCCGATTCATGCGCCCGGTCTGTTCCGGCGACATGTAGGCCAATGCCGCCTCGGGCTGATTGGGCAGCTGTTTGGCCTGCCGCTCCTGCCCCAGCTCCGATGCTATATTGAACCCCGACAGCACCAGTGCGCCACTTCTTGAGTCAAACAGGACGTTATGGGGTGTCAGCGACTTGTGCACGATGTCCTGTGCGTGGATGTCGCTCAGAATCTGTACCAGGGCCTGGGCTATTTCCAGCGCCTGGGGCAGGGGCAAGCGTCTGTTACGGCTCTCGGCCATTACCGAGGCAAGCGAACGCTCACAGGGATCGGTGACGAGCGCCAGGTTCCCACTACCGTGTGGCAATATGTCATGAACCCTGCGTACGCCTTTCACGCCGTCGAGCCGTGAAGCAATGCTGGCTTCGTGATTGAGCGTGGCCACCTGCCTGCGGTCGGGATATTCGGTATCAAGGGTTTCAATGCAGACGTCTGCACCGTCCGAGAGTCGCCGTGCGCGATAGGCCGCCCGGCCTGCTTTTCTCCAGAGGCAGAAGGAGATTGTGTATCCGGGCAGCTGTAATTCGCTCTGCATCAGGTGCCGCTCCTGGGGATCACGCCTGGCAATGGAACGCTCGATCGAAGGTGGCGCTGAAGTCCTCTTTGGCGTTGTCCAGTAGGGGTTGGCCATGGCCACAGAGAACGTGTTTGAAGTTCAGTGTTTTGAGGCGGTTAAAATCCTCGGCAGCAGGTTCCGCCGCCTGCAGCCAGACTGGGCCAATGTTGGCGGGTGTGAAGAAGCCCATCTGCTCCATTCGCTGTCGCGAGGCGTCGCAGAAGTGCTCGTCGGGTTTCAGCCAGTTCTGCAGGGCGTCACAGGCTATCAGGATGCCGCCATCCCGCTGGAGGTGGAGTACGCCTTCAGGAAGTTTGGTAGTTTGGAACTGAAATAGCGATGCGTCACTCAGGGGCAGCGTCTGGCCGAGGACGTTTGCCTCTCTTTCAGACCCGCTTTGGTCCTCCGGTTCCAGACCTGGCATCACCCAGTACTGCGCCTGGTAACGGTCAACATAGAACGCATCGTCACGCCCATGCAGAGCGCCAAGCCGAATCACGTCGGTTACTTTTCCCAGTCGGTCCAGTTCCGCCAGGCCGTCATCATCAAGGCGGACCGTATTGATGAGGATCAGCCGTTCACCGTCACGGACGATGGTCATGTTGCGGCTGAATTGCCAATCCAGGTCCATAAGGACGGTTTCCATGGCACCACTGACAAAAAACAGATCCGGCAGGATCTCTTCGATGGCATTGTGTGCCAGGGCTGGCGGGAAAGACGGCATGAGAACTCCTCAGTCTTTATCATAGTTATAGCGGCCGACGTAGCGATACTCTCTGGCGTATTCGTTCAGATAGGCGTTGAGGTATCGCTTCTGGGCCTTGTTGAGGCGTCCGTTCCGGATATCGTCCATGGTTTCATCAACGTTGCTGCTGTCCAGCCGCCTGAGGTGAAAAAGCGTCATGTCCCTGCCTCCAAAAAAGCCTTTGAGGAAGTGGTGCAGAGGCCTCGCCTCGGACATATCAAACACGGCCCCGTAGAGGGCCGTGTACAGCGGCTGTTTTGCCAGCAACGCCCGGTCAAATGTTGGGTAGTCTCCGGGTGGTGCCGCGAACGTTGGGTACTCATCAAGTTGATGAATGGGCTGATTGGCCAGTGACTCCAGGTATTTGCCATCCAGTCCGGCCTGGCGGCCTCCCTCCAGAACGATGTTCAGGTAACGACGGCTTGGTCGGCAGTCATTGTCGATAAATTGGGGCATGCCCACATAGGTGAGAGCAGAGACCTTCGGGGCCATTGCCGCGCTAGGGTTATCCGGCTCTACCTCGATCTCTATGCGGTTATAGCCATGCCCGTAAGCTTCGGCCTGATCCAACAGAGAAAGCGCCTCGTCCGGGCATTCATGGAGCACGCCGAGAACCCGGTCGTCCGGGTGGCCGGTGTTTTCGATGTTGCCAACACCACCCTCATGGCGGAAGAAGTGCTGCACGTTGAAGCATAACCGCCATCCGCGCAGCACCGCTTTCGTAGATGCCCGAGGCTCGACACCCTTCGCTCTCAGCGAGAGCATGCTCATGTTGGAGCCAAAGCCAAAGTAGTAAAACATAGATTCAATAGGTTACAGGTTAACCTGCCCTCAGGTACTTTTCTATAACCTGCCACGGCAAGGGCGGTGGCAGATTGGCTTATCAGCAATACGGCCAGGTATCGGTTTTCGCGGAGTTACCTTTACCCCGGGATATTGGGGCTTAATGGTAGTCTATATGGCATCATTATTTATGATCTCGCGTTGAAGTTATACCCGAGTATTGAAAGTGCCAAACCCCGTTCCCTTTAGCCTGAAACCATGACCTCTCTTTATTCACTATGATTCAGCATCTCACAGAAGCCCTTGTCCCTCTGCTGTCTTTGATACTCCTCGGGGCCATTCTTGGCCGAAAAACCGATTTTTTTGACGGCAAGGCATTGGCTGGCCTGGTTACCACCGTTGGAATCCCCGCGTTGCTGCTCCACTCCGTATTGAGCATGGATATGGACATTTTCGGAATGGGTGCCCTTGTAGGCATTACCGTGGCCTGGCTGGTCGTCATGGCGATGGTCACTGCACTGTTGCTTACGCTAGCTGGCCTGCCGGTGAGGTCCTATCTTCCGGCGTTGGTGCACCCGAATACGGGCAATATGGGGATTCCGGTGTGCTTTGCGCTGTTTGGTCCGCAGTCGCTTGGGCTGGCGGTGGTGATTTCCTCGGTGATTCAGGTCAGTCATTTTACGTTGGGAATCGGCTGCCTGTCCGGCCGGTTTTCCATCAGGGCAATGCTGAAGAACGGGCCCGTCCTGGCATTGATCGCAGGTGCTTTTCTGTTGGCGACAAACGTTCGCCCGCCTGGACCGGTGATGATAACGCTGGATATGCTGGGCTCGATTACCGTACCGATAATGCTAATGCAATTGGGCAGCTCTATTGCCAACCTGCGGCTGTCAGGCGCGCGGGATATGCTAAGGCCTCTCGTGTTCAGTCTGTATCGGCCATTGGGTGGTCTAGCCCTTGCGTGGGTGCTGTTGCTGATTTGGCCGTTGAGCGCCATGGAAGCGCAGGTTTTCCTGATTCAGTGTGCGATGCCGGTGGCGGTAATGAGCTACGTACTGTCGGTGCGCTATCAAGGGCCGTCGCAGGAGATCGCTTTGACTATTCCAATGTCGTTGCTGGTTTCTTTGGGAATTGCCGTAATTTTTGCCCTGTTTTCGTAGGGGGCAGCGGGAGGGAGAGTATTCTGACTGATCACACGCCAGAACAATCCGGTGACCGCGCGCTAAGAAGTGCAATGCTTGTAGCGTTTGCAGCCCTTTTCTGGGGGCTTTCGGGTGGTATCGGCGCCATCCTGCTCGCAGAAGGGTGGGGCTCGTTCGTAGTCTCGTTCTACCGGGGGATTGTCGGCCTGCTGTTTGTACTTGTCTGGCTGATTCTACGTCCTGGGAACAGCGGATTGGCCAAGCCGCGGCTCTGGTTCTGGGCGGCGGTGGCCGGCCTTGGCGTGGCGGGCAACTTCTCCTTCTATTTCCTCAGTATCTCCGAGGGCAGCGTTGCCGTCGCGGCGACCCTCATGTATTGCGCCCCGGTGTTCGTGTTTCTGGTTTCCTTTGCCATCGGGCTGGAGCAGCCGACGCCGTTCAAGTGCGTGGCCATTGTCATCGTTATTGTCGGCATCGCTCTACTCACGGGTATCTATGACGTTGGCGGTAGCAGTATTACGTGGGTTGGCGTGGTTGCCGGCCTGCTTTCGGGGTTGTCCTATGCATTGTTTATTTTCGGCTTCAAGTTTGCTGCCAGGAACGGCAGCCCTCAGGCTGCTCTGGTGATCGCGTTTGCCGTGCTCGGTATTGTTCTGATCTGGCCAGCCAGCCTTGTGCAGGTCATTGCTGTGCTGGGTGCACCGGAATGGCCGATGTTCATTGCGCTGGGGGTGCTCGGTGGTGGCGTGTCTTTTATAAGCTATATCGTGGGTCTCAAGCACACCGTACCAACCGTCGCTGCCGTTGTAGCGATGGTCGAACCTGTTACCGCTACGCTCTTCGGCATTTTATTGCTCAATGAGAGCTTGGGCGGCGTCCAGTTCCTCGGCATGGGGCTCATCCTGGTCACAGTGACGGCCTTGAGCGTCTATTCGAGCAAGTCCCAGTAGTAATCAACCGGGATTTCAGCGTTCTCTGGCGATAGCCATTTGCCTTCAGAAACATGAAATCTCGCCCACAATTTGGCGTGCCGTTCGATTAGCTCCTATGTTGTCGGAAAGACTCGGGGAGGAATCGTCATGGAAGCTCTCGCAAAAAAGTTGGGTCTCAGGACCAACCCGACCATCTTTTTCACGTCCGCTGGGATCATGATCCTGTTTCTGGTCGTGCTCCTGATTGCGCCCGGCCCAATCGGAGAGGCCTTCGGAGCGGGGCGTGAATGGATCGTTACCAACCTGGGTTGGTTTTTCATTTTCGGGGTGACGAGTTGGGTAGCGTTCCTCTTGTGGGTTGCGCTCAGCCGATTCGGCGCCATCCGGCTGGGCGGCAACGACGCGAAACCGGCCTACAGTAATATTTCCTGGTTCACCATGCTGTTTGCCGGCGGCATCGGTACCGTACTGATGTTCTGGGGCGTGGCCGAGCCCATCTCGCACTTTTCTTCCCCGCCGAGGCCGAATGTCGAGCCCTATTCGGTCGAAGCCGCCGACGATGCCATGAGCTTCGCTATCTACCACCTGGGGCTGCACACCTGGGCGATCTTCACCATGCCGGGGCTTGCCTTTGCGTATTTTATCTATCGTTACGACCTGCCGATGCGCTTCAGTTCGGTGTTCTATCCGTTGATCGGCGACCGCATATACGGGCCTCTCGGCAAGACTCTCGATGTGTTTGCGATCCTCGGCACGCTGTTCGGTGTGGCGGTGTCAATCGGGCTGGGCACGCAGCAGATCAACGCCGGGCTGACTGAGTTGTTTGGCATTCCGGATGCGGTAATCACCAAGGTGCTGATCATTGCCATCCTGACGGCCGTCGCTGTGGGGTCGATCGTCGCCGGGCTGGACTCCGGTGTGAAGCGGTTGTCCAACATCAATATCGGTATGGCCGTTGGCCTGATGGTATTCGTGCTCTTCACCGGTTCGACGGTTTTCCTTCTGCGAGCCGTGGTTGAGACGTTCGGCCTCTACATATCGAACCTGCTGCCCATGGCCTTCTGGAACGACACACTTGCAAGCTATACCGGCGACGATGGCGGCTGGGGCTGGCAGGGCAGCTGGACGGTATTCTACTGGGCCTGGACGGTGACCTGGTCGCCCTTTATCGGCATCTTCGTGGCGCGGATTTCACGGGGGCGGACCATCCGTGAATTCGTGCTCGGCGTCCTGTTCGCGCCATCAATCTTCACCCTGATCTGGTTTGCCATTTTCGGCTGGTCAGCAATGCAGATCGATGGCATTGGGCCGGAGGCCAGGGAGGCGCTGGGCGAACAGGCGGGGGTGTTGTCACAAGCCGTAGGGGAAAGTGTTCCCCTGGCCATGTTCGCGTTCTTCGAAAACTTCCCGGGGGCTACGTTGATTCAGGGCCTGGCGGTTGTGATTGTCGCCATCTTCTTCGCGACCTCATCGGACTCCGCTTCCCTGGTGGTCGATATGTTATGCACGGGCTCTCCGGACCCGGGCCCCTGGCATCAACGCGTTTTCTGGGGTGTGTCTGAAGGCATGCTGGCAGCGATGCTGATCGTACTTGCCGGTGACGCTGGGCTGACCGCGTTGCAGGAAGTGATCACCGTGGTTGGCCTGCCGATGTTCATCCTCGTATTCGCCATGATGTTTGCCCTGTTCCGCGGCCTGGCCCAGGAGAAACTCAGCGAAGTGAGGGTGGGCAGTCCACCGCGGCCGGAGCAGTTGTGATCTGATCACGATTGATGGCTGGCCGAGACCAGCCATCCCGGTGTCAGGAAAGGTGATGAACGTTTTCCATACCGTACACTGGCGTGTCGATGCCCTCTTTTCGGGCTTTCAGTTGAAGTGCGAGATACAGCGAGTAGTGGCGTGACTGGTGCAGGTTGCCCCCATGGAACCAGAGCGCTTCCTGTTGCGTTGGCTTCCACATATTGCGCAGCTCACCTTCCCAGGGGCCAGGGTCTTTGGTGGTATCTGATCCCATACCCCAGCACTTTCCAACTTTATCGGCGACCTCCTGGGATATTATTCGTGCCGCCCAGCCATTCATGGAGCCGAAGCCGGTGGCGTAAACAATCAGATCGGCCGGCAGTTCGGTGCCATCCGTCAGGGTGACAGATCGGGGGTTGATGCGTTCAATACCGACCCCGCTTTTAAGCTTGATTTCGCCCTGGGCGACAAGTTCGGATGCACCGACATCGATGTAATAGCCTGAGCCACGGCGCAGGTATTTCATGAACAGCCCTGAGCCATCATCGCCAAAGTCCAGCAGGAACCCTGCTCGCTTCAGCCGACTGTAGAAGTCCGCATCCTGTTCGGCGACCTGCTCGTAAACCGGGATGTGCATATCGGGCATGATTTTGAAGGGCACCGACGCAAATGTGAGATCGGCCTTTTCTGTGGTCATGCCGTTCTGTACCGCCTCTTCGGAGTAGAGTGGGCCTAGCACCAGCTCCATCAGAGTGTCGGACTTGATGATGTGGGTTGATGAACGCTGAACCATGGTGACGTCGGCGTCGTTCTCCCATAACGCAGCGCAGATATCGTGTGCGGAGTTATTTCCACCCAGGACTACGCACTTCATGCCTTTATAGGCAGCGCCACCGGGGTGTTTGCTGGAGTGATGTTGCTCGCCTTCAAAACTGTCCATTCCGGGAATGTCGGGTATGTTGGGGATGCCCGACATTCCGGTAGCCAGGACGAGCTGCTTGGGGCGAAGGGTGACTTGCTCTCCGTCCCGAACCACTTCCACGACCCATTTCTGACTGGCCTCATCGTATCGCGCACCCGTGCACTCCGTTGAGCTCCAGTAGTTGAGCTCCATAATCTTGGTGTACATTTCGAGCCAGTCGCCGATTTTGTCTTTCGGCGCGAAAACGGGCCAGTGGTCCGGAAATGGCAGGTAAGGCATGTGGTCGTACCAGACCGGGTCATGCAGGCAAAGAGACTTGTAGCGGTTGCGCCAGGAATCGCCTGGATTCGGGTTTCGCTCGATCACAATCGTTGGCACGTCCAGTTGCCGCAGACGGGCAGCCAAGCCAATGCCCCCTTGTCCACCGCCGATGATCACGCAGTAGGGCTGGCGGCTGTATCCCAGCTCCTGTTCTTCGTCCTGCTTTGCCTCAAGCCACGTTTTCCGTGACTTGGTCGCTCCATGCTGAGCGCCTTTGGGTCGAAGGAAGTTTTTCTTCTCTGGGAATTCCTTTAATTCCTGCATGGTGGTCAGCAGGGTCCAGGCAGTGCCATCGCGAAGCCGGATGTGCCCTTTACCCAGAGCATCTCTGGTTTCGAAGGTAATCCAGGCTTCGGTTACACCGTCCTGTTCTGTCGCGTCTTCGGCGACCTTCCAATTGCTGGGGCGGACATGTTCCGAGGTCTGTTCCAGCATGTCGCGGATATGGTCCCGGCCTTCCAGGGTTTTTATGTTCCAGGTCATTGCAACCAGATCTCGCCAGAAGCCGTTTGCTTCAAACAGTTCCGCTGCCCTTCCAGGATCGCTCGACTGCAGTATCTCGCTGAACCCGTCAAGCCACTGCTGAACTCGTTGGGTGGGGGTGATTTGGGTTTCGGTCATCACGGTTCTCCAGATTTCCATTGTTTTTGTTGGCGGGGAGTCTTTGATCCCCGGTGCGTCGTTGAACACGCTAATAGGAACGGAGCAGATGACGTGCCACATCGGTTTCCAAGGGCTTTTTATTTTCCAGGTATTTGAAATAAAGGGGTTTCAGGGATTTTTGTGAAAGGAGGAGAGGGTGGCGGAGCAATGTGGCAGAAGGCCCTGGCATTACGGCTGTAATGCGATTGCCTGTAAATGCGTTACAGGTGTAACGATCACTCAGGCACTAAAGGAGGATGTTGATGCCGGGTAATCCGGTATAGGCTGTCAGAACGACGAAGCAGTGTCTCGTCGTAAATGACAACAACAATATCAGAGCAATGCAGGAGCTTGGCATGACGATGCAACAGGCACAGCGGCGCCACATAGATACGATTCTAAGTTATACAGATGAAGGCGTGTGTGCGGTTTTATCTCCGGAGTCCGAACTGATTGGTCGCTCATGGAAGCGATGTATTGACGAGTATGGACTGGACCCGAGCCAGCCGCGTCGTGCCCGGATCGTGACTCAGCAAACTCTGAGGGAACATCAGGACTCGGTCGATGAATTTCTCAACGTGGCTCGGGCCGGCGTTGAGCAACTGTATATGAATATCGCAAAGCTGGGTTATGTGCTGTTGTTGGCGGATCACCGAGGCATTACCGTGCAGTTTCTAGGGGATCGGCGTTTTGACCAACGTTTGCGTAAAGCCGGTCTGTACCTGGGGGCCGATTGGAGTGAGAAGTACGCGGGCACCTGTGCTGTGGGTACGTGTATTGAAGAGGGGCAGGCCCTGACATGTCACCGGGTCGACCATTTCGATGCAACCCATATAAGCTTGACCTGCACCTCGGCGCCCATTCTTGATCCGCTGGGCAACCTGCTTGCGGTACTCGATATTTCGGCTCTGGATTCGCCTGATCCACACAGCAGCCAGACGTTTGCACTGCACCTTACCCAGCTCTACGCCCGCATGATTGAGGACGCCTATTTCCTCCGCCGTTATCGCAATCAGACGGTCTTCCGGTGTGATGCCTCGCGGGAGTTTGTGCAGGTAAATGGCCAGTACCTGTTCGCCATTGACGAGGATGGGTGCGTGGAGGCCGCCAATACAGCCGGTCGTTCACTCATGTGGAGCCATGGAAACGGCAGCGATACCAAGCTGACCAGCCTGTTTGAATGCGAGTTAAGGGACATCTGGAGCATCCCTTACGATCAGGATGATCAGGTCAGGGCGTTCAGGCACTGCATCAGTGGCAATACCTTTTTTGCAGCGTTGATCCAGCCTAGGATCAAGTCGACGGCTTCCGCATCTTCTGACGCCCTGCCCACTGATGAATCTGTGCCTGAGCTAGATGCGCTGGCAGCGGATGACCCCGTCATGAGGCGAACTCTTGGCCTTGCCAAACGACTGAGGAACAGAGATGTCGGGCTGCTGGTGCTGGGTGAGACCGGCACGGGCAAGGAAGTGCTTGCCCGGGCAATACACCAGTCCAGCCACCGCTCCCGACGGGCGTTTGTTGCCGTAAACTGCGCAGCCATTCCCGAGTCACTGATCGAGAGCGAGCTTTTCGGGTACGTGGCGGGCGCGTTTACCGGTGCGCGGGCCAGAGGAATGCGGGGAATGATCCAGCAGGCGGATGGTGGGACATTGTTCCTGGACGAAATCGGGGATATGCCCCTGCAGCTCCAGACCCGGCTGCTGCGGGTGCTGGCGGAAGGCGAAATTCTGCCAGTGGGCGCCGACAGTCCCGTGAAAGTGAACTGTCGCGTGATAGCCGCCACGCACCAGGACCTGGGCCAACTGATTGAACATGGTGCGTTCCGCGCTGACCTCTATTACCGGCTGAATGGGGCCACGCTGCGCTTGCCCTCTCTGGGAGAAAGGGCTGACCGACAGCATGTCATTAACCGGGTACTCACACACCTGATCGACCAGGGACAGCTGCCCGATGTTCGAATCCGGGCAGATGCGATGAGTGCGCTGCTTGCCTATGACTGGCCGGGTAACATTCGTCAGCTTGTTAATGCACTGGCGTTTGCAGAAGCTACCTGCGACGATGGACAGATCACGGCCAATGACCTACCAGACGAGTGCTTGAGAGATCCTGCGATCGCGGCAACGAGCGTTGAGCGGGATGTCGACCCCGACGAGAGCGATCCGTTATTGGCGGCACTAAAGAAATATCGCTGGAACGTCTCTGAGGTCGCACGTCGTTATGGAGTGTCACGCCCGACTATCTATCGCTGGATGCAGCAGCAGGCGATTGAGGCGCCGAGGTTCCAAAGCAAAATATAAGTCTACGCTGCATTATATCTGCTTGTAGACCACCTCTGACAACCGGCTGCGGTTGCCATCCGTATCCAGGGTGCGGATAGCGAAGTACCAGGTACCTTCGGTGAGCTCGTCCACCAGCAACTCGTCGATAGAGGCGTCGCCAATGGCCAGGCTTTGGTCCAGGTTGTCCTCGCTGTTGCCGTAAACCACCTCAAAGCCGGCAATTTCGCCCATCGCGAGACTGTCACCATTTTCTCTGGTGAGCGGCGCGGTCCAGCTTAGCAGGGCTGCGTTGGTCGGAACGGTGTCCTCGGGGCTTGGCTCGGGGGCCGACGGTTCGCTGGTGTCGTTGTCCGTTCCGTTGTCGGCGACAGTATCTCCAGTGCTGTTGTCGTCACTGGTATCGGGCTCTGGTGTGTCGACAACGCTGGTGTCGTCTTCGCCGTATACCTCTGCAATGGTCTTGAAG
The DNA here is from genome assembly GCF_054968585.1 of Marinobacter sp. G5_S1_61_S3. Classification (NCBI taxonomy): domain Bacteria; kingdom Pseudomonadati; phylum Pseudomonadota; class Gammaproteobacteria; order Pseudomonadales; family Marinobacteraceae; genus Marinobacter; species Marinobacter sp. G5_S1_61_S3. Next base: position 92,340 of record NZ_JBQKUK010000007.1, read on the forward strand.
CGTTGTACGTAGCGGTATTCGGCCACCACGAGTCTCTGGCTGATGACGCTCGAGTCCACCTCGGCCTGCAGCTCAGAGGCCTGCACTGCCGCGGCAGACACGAGATCGGCCAGAGCGATGTTTTCGCCGTCGCCCATCAGGCTGATCTGGCCGGTTTCGAGAATCTGGGTTGCCACGTTGTTCAGGACATCGGAAATGTTGTTCCATTGGGCGTTGTTGTTGACCAGGGCAAGGAAAGCCGCATTGGCAACGGCGACCTGCAGGGCATCGGCAGACACGCCGTTAAACTCGTCCAGGCGAGTCAGGTCTGGCGGGTCGAGGCGCAAGGAGCCCGCTGCCAGGCCAAACCAGCTTTCAACCCTTTCATAGGCCCCAGAGAGTGCATCGGGGGAGAGCCCATTCTCGCTACGCTCAGCCAGCGCCACGGCCAAATGGGTCAGCGGCGTGAGGTTGACGGTTTCCATGCGAAGATCACCGGCTCCGCGCAGACTGAAACTATCGTCCAGCATCATGGTGTCGCCAAAGGCAACCGGCTCGGCGCCGCTGCGTTCGCATTGGGGAACGACGTCGCAAGTCATGCGGGTATTACTGTCAGCGGTAAGTTCTACCAACGCCCAGCTGTCCGCCTTTCCTCGCAATTGCCACACATAACTACCGTCGTTTGCTGTCAAAACCGGTTTTGCGGCCTGTCGCTGTGGAGCATAGTAGCCGTCTTTGTCGGATATCAGGCGAGTGGCGGTCACCAGGCCTTGTTGAATAACGCCTTTCATGGCGGCGCCGGCAAGCTCAACCGTTTCAGCCGCCGGAGTGGTTGAGGCTTCTGACTGTGGTGTCGTGGCGTTGTCTGAGGACGTCATGTCGAGACCGCAGCCCGAAAGCAGAACCGCTAAAGATAGAGTCAGCAGTCCATGCTTCGTTAGATTATTGCCGCAAGTTGACATTGTTTCGCACCAATTTATTGACGAGTTCGGACGAATCTTACAGCGGCATTTTTCGGTTATATGCGGTCTGGTTCAGGGTTTTTCGGGTGAGAAACGTCAGGAAGTTGGCGCTTACAGAGCGATACACGGTGAGACTGAGCGTTACATGCTCTCGGGGCGATTTTGGTTCCTTAGTTCGCTGTTATTTATGCAGTTTATGCAATCGACCCGGCAGCCGGGACATTTGCTTGGGCGCGGCGCGACTATTAGCGATTACAAATTTAAACGGTGGGCAGGAGTTGGATATACCTCTAAGTATTAATACGTAGTTTTTCTGCGGCGCTCTAAGTAATCACTGCGTATTGGTTTGGTCATTCCTACGGATTGTTAGTTCTCGCTCAAATCGTGACCATAAGTCGCGAATGACGACCCGAGCATCGTTCTAATACAACAAACACAACAGGAACAAGATCATGAAAAACTTCTTGAAAGCTGCTGCGACCGCCGCAGTGGTGTTCTCCGTGCTGTTCACGTCCTTTGCCCACGCTGCTGATAAGAGCTACACCCTCCGACTCGCAGAAACCTGGGGGCCGAACTTCCCGATTTTCGGTGATGCCACCAAGAACATGGCGGAAATGGCCGAAAAAATGTCCAACGGCCGGCTCAAGATCCGGATCGATTCCGCCAACCGCCACAAAGCGCCTTTTGGCGTCTTTGATATGGTTAAAGCGGGCCAATACGACATGGGCCATTCAGCGTCTTATTATTGGAAGGGCAAAGTGCCCAACACCCTTTACTTCACCAGTATGCCGTTTGGTATGAACGCTCAGGAGCAATGGGCGTGGTTCTACCACGGTGGCGGTATGGAGCTGATGCAGGAAGTGTACGAGCCCCATAACATGCTGTCGTTCCCGGGCGGTAATACGGGCAACCAGATGGGCGGCTGGTTCCGCAAAGAAATCAAAACCCTGGAAGACCTCGACGGGCTGAAAATGCGAATCCCCGGGTTTGCTGGCGAAGTCTTTGCCGAAGTTGGCGTTAATCCTACCAACATCCCGCCGGGAGAGCTTTACACTGCCCTGGAGCGCAACACCATCGATGCGGTTGAGTGGGTAGGCCCGGCCCTGGACCTGCGTCTGGGTTTTCAGCAGATTGCTGACTATTACTACACCGGCTGGCATGAACCCGCCACCGAGTTGCAGTTCCTGATCAACAAGGATGTCTGGGAGGACCTGCCGGCGGATCTGCAGGAAGTTCTGCGTGTCTCTATGCGTACGGCATCCTACGACATGCTGACCCAATCCGTGCATGCCAATGCACAAGCCTGGGCATCCATTCGTGACGAGTACCCGAACGTCAAGGTCAAAACCTTCCCGGACGATATCTTCAAAGCCATGGTCGCGGCTAACGAAAAGGTCCTGGAAGCGTATTCCAGGGATAACGAGCAAGGTCAGCGCATTATCAAGTCACAGCAGGCCTATCTGGACAAAACACGTGCTTACATCGACATCTCCGAGCGCGCCTACCTGAACACCATGGCCGAACTGGAAGAGTAAGTTTCCCGCCATTGGCCGGATGCTTGGCGCTTCGCAAGAAGCGTCGGCATTCGGGTGTTTTCATGAGTCCTATTTAATCCCGATTGGTCCGGAGTCCCCGCTTCGGCAAGAGGAGTTGTAATGCGTTGGTTAATTGCTGTGGATGACGGGTTAGGCGCTGTATCTCGAGCGTGTGGCTGGGTCGCAAGCGTGGCATTTGTCCTGATGATGCTGAACGTTTTCTACGATGTGGTGGCTCGGTATGCCTTCAATGAGGTATCCATTGGGATGCAGGAATTGGAGTGGCACTTGTACGCCGTCGTCTTTCTGATGGGCATTCCTTACGCCATGAGGACGGATGGCCACGTGCGAGTGGACGTTCTTTATGCTGGCCGTAGTGAAGCTTTCAAGGCTTGGGTCAATCTTGTTGGGGCCCTTTTTTTTGCGCTTCCGATTGCCGCCATGATCGCCTGGCTGGGTTGGGGATACATGCTTGATGCCTATCACATGGGAGAAGGCAGCGGAGATCCGGGAGGTTTGCCCTACCGCTTTATTGTTAAAGGGCTGATTCCGTTTTCTTCATTCTGGCTGGCGGTTGCCAGCGTGGGCATGGCGACCTTCGCTCTCAGGGTTCTTGTCAAAGAGTCCGCCTACGACGAGCAAACCGGTGCAGGAGGTCTGGCATGATCGGGATGATAATGTTTGGGGTCTGCCTCTTCATGCTGCTGTGGGGCTTTCCTGTTGCGTTTACGTTCGGCGGCGTTGCGTTGATTTTTGGCCTGATTGCAGAGGGGCCGCAACTGTTTGCCTTCATGCCATTCCGCATTATGAGCATCATGCAGAACACGGTGTTAATGGCGATACCGCTGTTCATTTATATGGGCATCGTGTTGCAGCGCACCCGATTGGCGGAGCAATTGCTGGAGTCCATGGGGCGACTGTTTGGTGGACTGCCCGGGGGGCTGGCGATATCCACCATCGTGGTCGGTGCTTTACTGGCCGCCTCCACTGGAGTGGTGGGTGCCAGTGTCGTGGCCATGGGGTTGATTTCGCTCCCGGTCATGCTGGCGAATGGCTATGACAAAAAGCTTGCCTGCGGCACCATTTGTGCCTCAGGCACCCTGGGGCAAATTGTGCCGCCATCCATCATCCTTATCATCCTCGGTGACGTGCTCGGCTTGCCTGTAGGGGACCTTTTCAAGGCCGCGGTGATTCCCGGTGTGGTGCTTGTGGGGCTATACATCGGGTATATCCTGTTCGTCAGTTGGCGATCGCCGGGAACGGCGCCAGCGATGCCGCGGGATAGCGATGACAGCCGGGCACAGGAAATCGGCAAAGCCCTGATGGCGATCATACCGCCGCTGGCATTGATTGTTGTGGTATTGGGCTCGATCTTTACCGGTATCGCAACGCCGACCGAATCTTCAGCCCTGGGTGCCGTCGGCGCGCTGGTTCTGGCCGTGGCCTATCGCCAGTTTTCCTGGCGGATGATGTGGGAAAGCTCTCGGGATACGGTCAAGGTGACGGCCATGGTCTTCGCCATTCTGGTAGGGGCAACCGCCTTCTCCATGGTGTTCAGTTACACCGGTGGCGACTACCTGCTGGAGGAGTGGATGCTGCAACTGCCGGGTGAGAAATGGGGCTTCCTGATCCTGACCATGCTCATTATTCTGGTTTTGGGTTTCTTCATCGACTTTGTCGAAATCTCCTTCATCATCGTACCTATTCTGGCGCCCATCGCTGAACTGATGGGTATCAATATGCTCTGGTTCGCCATCCTGATCGCGATGAACCTGCAAACAAGCTTCCTGACGCCGCCCTTCGGGTTCAGTCTTTTCTACCTGAAAGGAGTATCACCACCCGAGGTTAAAACCACCGACATCTATCGCGGTGTGGCGCCATTCATACTGCTGCAGATAATGGTGCTGATCGCGATCCTGATCTTCCCCGCGTTCTTTGGTATGTCATCCTCCTGAGCGAGTTCTGGAGGCTTTTATTAATGACGCTGAGGGCATGTTTCGATTTGGCTGAAGTACCTTGACTGGAGGTTTGGCGGGCCTGGGGAGACTCTTTTCCAGGCCCGCTCTTTTTTACGGTTTGGGTTAGACTGATGGAGTCTCGCAACCGATGCCTAGATGGCGTGTGCTTATAAAGGACAATGTGACGGTCATGTCGTTAAGAACAAAATTGATACTGCTCGCTCTGGTTCCCCTGCTGGTGGTGACCGGTATTTTCTCCGCGGTGACCTTGCACCAGGGCGACATACTCATGGAACGCGAACTGCAGATTTTTGAGCAGAACCTGCGGCGGTCCAAGGAAACAGCGTTGAAAGACTACGTTTCCATAATGCGCACCGCTATCGAATTTGTCCGTCAGAACGCGGCCAGTGATGATGAAGCCCGCGACAAGGTTATGGCTCTGATGCAGGAGGCCTCATTCAGTGACGACGGCTATTTCTATGCCTACACCCATGACGGATTGAACCTGGTCCACGCAGCACAGCCGGCCCTGGTCGGACGGGATATGTACGATTTCCAGGACAGTAGCGGGAACTATCTGATCCAGAATCTGATACGGATTGCTGACAATGGCGGAGGGTATTACCAGTATCTGTGGCAGCAGCCTTCCACCGGCAAGGAAGTGGATAAAGTTGGCTACGTTGAACAGATTGAAGACTGGCAATGGATGTTTGGCACGGGATTGTATATCGATGATATTGCCGCTGAGATGCGGGCTATCGAAGCGGGCGTGGACGCTAACGTTAAACAGACCCTGTGGGCCATTCTGTTGGCGTTGATGGTATCAATCGGTGTTGTGGTGTCTGCGGGGGTTCTGTTTAATGTGCACGAACATCGCTTGGCGGACCAGAATCTGAAAGAGCTGAGCCACAAGACCGTGCAACACCAGGAAGAAGAACGCCGCCGGGTATCGAGGGAATTGCATGATGGCATCAACCAACTGCTGGTGTCTGTGAAATATCGGTTGGAGACGGCCATGACCCATATTCCAGAGGGTGACTCCGTCGCCCAGGAGTCACTGGTGAAAGGCGGAGAGGTTTTAAACCGTGCGATACAGGAAGTACGGCGTATTTCCCATGATCTGCGCCCCAGCGTACTGGATGACCTGGGGTTGTTGGCGGCGCTCAACCAGTTGCTGGATGACTTCCGTGAACGTAGCGGGATCGTTATGGACATAGATATCCAGCCACCGCAGGAGGATATTTCCGAGGAGGTGGCTACAACGCTGTATCGTATTGTTCAGGAGGCCTTGTCGAACGTTGAGAAACACGCCCAGGCCACCCGGTTGGCGCTGAGCCTGGAAGAGGATGCGGAGGGGCTCTTTCTGTGTATTTCCGACAACGGCGTAGGCATTGCCGAGAAAGATGCATACGCCAGGCGAGGCATCGGGTTGCGTAATATGCGCGAGCGTGTGGAGTTTTTGGGTGGGGAGTTTGAGGTGTCTCCGCGGCCAGGAAACGGAACCCGGATAATGGCCTCGTTCAAACAATACCAGGCATAGTCGAAAGAATAAGGATAAGCCTGGCGGTCTAGTAAACCTGACGGTAACGGTCCTATGAGCACATCAGAATCTGTAGTGAAGGTCATGCTGGTCGATGACCATATCCTTGTCCTGGAAGGTATCAGGGCGCGGCTGGAACAGGAAAAGGGCATCGACGTCGTCGGCCAGGCAACCGATGGGCTGGAGGCCCTGAAACGGGTCAAAGACCTGAAGCCGGACGTGATCATGATGGATGTCAGTATGCCCAACATGAACGGGATTGAAACAACCAAAATTTTCCAGGAGCGCTATCCCGATCTGAAAGTGCTTATCCTCAGCATGCACGACAACCGGGAATACATTTCACAGCTGATGTTTCATGGCGCCAAGGGTTACATCCTGAAGGACGTATCGGTTGAGGAAATGGTGAGCGCTATTCGTACCGTGGCTGATGGCGCCACCTACATCTGCCGGGCAGCGACCGAGACGTTGTTTCGTCATGGGGAAACAATGGAGCCGGTGGAGAGCAAACTTACTCGCCGCGAGGAGGCCATTCTTTCCAGAGTGGCCAAAGGGCTTAGCAGTAAAGCCATCTCCAATGAGCTCAACATCAGCGTGAGAACGGTGGAAACCCATCGGCAAAACATCAAGTCCAAGCTGGATTTGAATACCACGGCGGAGCTGACCAAGTACGCCTATGACCAGCAGTTGCTCTGAGTCAGAATAGCCCCATCTGGGGCTGGGTCTCGTCGAGGTCCAGGGCATCAACCATGGGTGCCCGTTCACGCAGTAACTCATTCCAGAGCGCCGCCAGGGAAAGGGCATCGCCCTTGTTCGGCATGTGCATGAAAATATAGGGACGTTTCCCTTCCTCGATCCACGCAGCTGCGCGCTCAACCCAGGGTGCGAGAAACGGACGGTTGGCCTCCAGGTCGGGATGGCCGACAAAGCGGATCACCGGCGCTGCATCCACAGGGAGCAGATGCACTGGTACTCGCGGCTTTTTGCGCTGTGCATCGCGTGTTTCCTCGTTATCCGGGGTCGCGGCAAAGAGTGCCCGGCTGTCCATGCACACCCGTGCAATGCGGCGTTCTCTCAAGCCACGATTCAGGGCTTTCTCGGCCTCTCCCTTGTCAAAGAATGCACTGTGGCGAACCTCAACGGTGCAGGTCAGGGTCGGGGGCAGGGCATCCATAAATCGCCAGAGGTTTTCCAGACGCTCTGGCCCGAAACTGGCGGGAAGTTGCAGAAGGATGGGGCCAAGCACATCGTTGAGTGGCGCAATTATCTCAAGAAAGTCAGATACTTCGCGGCCAGCGCCACTCAGTAGACGGTCATGGGTGATCAGGCGTGGAAACTTCAACAGGAAACGAAAGTCATCGGGCACCTGTGACCGCCACTGTCGGCACTGTTCCTGGCTGGGCGTGGCGTAAAAAGTGGTGTTGCCCTCCACGCAATTGAGGGCACTGCTGTAACGCGCCAGTGGGCTCTGACCGGGAGGGAGTCGGCTGGTCCAGTCGGGATGTTGCCACTGGGGGCAGCCGAGAAAGTAGGGTTGTGCCATGGTCCCGTTTTACCACCGTTTATCAAGGGTCTGCTAAAAATTAGTCTCTGTATGTCACAAACATCAGGGCTGCCCCGTCTACCTCTGTAGAACCTACGTGGACATGATGCCACCTCGTGTCCCCCCATGCAGAGGAGTAAGATAATGGAAACGCGATTGAATGCCTACAAGGCTTCCCCGGATGCCATCGCCGCAATGACCCGGCTGGAGGAGTACGTTGGCAGTTGTGGGCTGGAACACAGCCTCATCCACTTGGTGAAAACCCGGGCATCCCAGATTAACGGTTGCGCCTATTGCCTGCACATGCACACCAGCGATGCCCGCAAAGCCGGTGAAAGTGAAGCACGGCTCTACCTGCTGTCCGCTTGGCGTGAGTCCGGGCTCTACACACCTCGTGAGCGGGCTGCCCTGGCCTGGACCGAAGCACTGACGAACGTGGCTGACACCGGTGCACCCAGTCAGGATTACGAGCAGGGGCGAGCGCATTTCACCGAGAAGGAGTTCGTCGACCTGACGTTGCTGATCGGTGCGATCAACGTCTGGAACCGGATCAGCGTGGGCTTTCGGGCGGTTCACCCGAATGACCGTAAACTGTAACCAAGTACGCCGGGAACCAATTGCCATGAATGAACAGCCCGCGCATCAGTTTGATCACTGGCGCCGATACCTGACAGGCGTCGCGTACCGCATGCTGGGTTCGGTGACGGAGGCAGAGGATGTGGTGCAGGATGCATACCTGCGTTGGCACCATGCCGATCACCTGTCAGTCGATGATGTGCGGGCCTACCTGACCACGGTCACCAGCCGGCTTTGTCTTGATCGCCTTCGCGCCGCTCATCGGCAGCGGGAGGTCTATGATGGTCCCTGGCTGCCGGAACCTATAGTCGAAAGTCAGGACACTCCGGCAGGCGCCGAGGCGCTTGCCAGTGATGTGTCCTTTGCCCTGATGCTGGCGCTGGAGCGGTTGTCTCCCCTGGAACGTGCTGCATTCCTGTTGCACGATGTATTTGGGCTGGATTTCAGCCAGGTCGCTGTGAGTCTGGAACGCAGTGAAGCCAGTTGCCGCCAACTCGCAAGCCGCGCCCGGAAACGTGTGCAGGCTGAGCGCCCGCGCTATGAGGTGAGTTCAAGCGAGCATAATCAGTTGACCGATCGATTCTTCGACGCCGCCCGCAGTGGCGATGTGGCAACGTTGAAGGCGCTGCTGAGTGAGAACGCCATACTGCATACCGATGGTGGGGGAAAGAGGATTGCAGCGCGGCGCCTGATTCTTGGTGCCGACAGGATCAGCCGGTTCTTTGAAGGCGTGGCGCGCAAGTCTGCATCGCCCAGCCCTCGGTGGGTTAAAGCCGTTTTCGTGAATGGGCTACCGGGATGGTTGACCATTGAACAGGATGGGCTGCCACAGATCACGACACTGGATGTGGTGGATGGCCGTATCCAGTCGGTCTATGTCGTGCGCAACCCGGACAAACTAGGGCATTTGGCCGGCCACCTGCCAGAGTTGCGTGTTTAGGGTGTCACACTGGCGCCACCCCGAAGAGCCATTGGTGAGCCCACATTACCAGCACCGCATAAACCGCAAGGCCACCAACAACCGTTATGGCATCGTTCGCTTTGCTGGCCGGCAGGGTCGCAATCGGCCGCTGGGTTCTGCGTTTCAAGGAGATCCGATCCACCACGGCCCAGGCCAGGAAAGAGCCGAACAGCAACAGGTCGTGCAGCATCCCGTTCGCGAGTAAGTGAGCCAAAGCCCAGAGCTTGACCGCGACGAGCATTGGGTGCCCAAGTTTTGCCTTGATCTTGCCCGGAAAATAGGTGGCCAGCAGTAGGGGAAAGACCGGAATCAGAAGGAGCATGGCCAGGTGCCGGAGCCAGCCTGGAGATGTGTAAATGACGGTCGGGTCGAGGCGGGCGTTGCCATACCCCCAAACGATCAGAACCAGACCGACCAATGCGGCCAACGAGTAAAGCCCCTTGAACGCCCCTTCGCCAAGGGAGTTGTGCAGGCGATTGCGCAGCGGTTCGTTGACGATGGACAGAGAGTGCACGCCAAGAAATAAAACCAGACCAACGATCAGTGTTGCCATTTACCCATGCTCCGTTGAGAAATTCCAGACAGTATAGTTGCGCAAACCGGGACAGGGCAGCCTCAAGCGTTTATCATCCGGAGCCTGTTTTACCGGATTGAGAAGGCCCCATGAAGTTTCCAAAAGTCACGGTCGTATTGGTTTCCGCAGCCCTGTTGTTCGTACTTTGGGAGCAGACCCGGGAGCGCCCGCAACCCGTGGATGCCCGCCGTTTTGCCAACCTTGCGGATAATCCAGTCGAACTTAGCGTAGCCATGGACTGGGTCGTTCGCCAACTCCCCGTGTTGTGTGAGGACGCGACTGGACAGGATTCGGACTCCGGGGCTCATTCGACGTGCGTCAGTGAAGGGGAGACCCGTACATCGGCCTGCCGACGTGCGGTTTATGATCGTTTTCCGAGTGTGATCGCCTCGGAACAGGTGTTCCGAGATGTCGCCCTCAGCGCGATAAACTGCCTTGTCCCGCAGTCCGGATTGGTTGAGTAAGCTTTTAACCAATGACGTACAGGATGTATGGACGGTGTTTTATGCGAGTATCCCGGACGAACACCTGAATCGGCACTATAGTGGGGTAACATCAACACCATAGTGAGTTTCCGTGTTCTGTGGCCAGACGATGACCCGTACTCAATGCCTCGATAGTATCCTCCGGCTCCAAAGCCGAGCCCTCTTTATTGCTGGGACTCTCTCTTTCAGTCAGATTGCTTGGGCGCAAATTGACACCGACAATTGTATTGTCAGCGAAATCCAGCCGGACGCCATTGATCTTGACCAGCCCCGGGACCAACTGGCTCGCCAGAGCGACTTGGATATTCCGGCAGGTGCCAGAATCGGCCGAATAAACATTATTCGGCGCCCGATCTTCGATACCACCGATCCTGAACAGGACAACTTTCTTTATCGCACGTTGAACGCTCTAAATACCCCGACCTGGAAATCGGCCCTGCGTGCCCAGTTGGTGTTCGACGAAGGTGACGTTTACCAACCGGGTACGCTGGACGAATCCGAACGTATATTGCGGCAGAGTGAGTACCTGACGGCCGCGTGGATCGGTGTTACCCGCGTTTGCGGGAATGAGCTGGAAGTCACTGTCCTTGCACGTGACACCTGGACGTTACTGCCGAGCGTTGGTGCTTCCAGGACGGGAGGCGAGAATAAAACCAACACCGGCCTTTCTGATCCGAATTTCCTGGGTTCTGGCAAGAGCGTGGGGATTTCCCACAAAAAAGATGCCGACCGCAGCGAGACCAGTGTCGATTTCGATGATCCGAACGTGCTTGGCTCCCATTGGCAGGCAGGCCTTTCCTACGATAAGCGCAGTGATGGGCGCGGTCGCAGTGCCTACCTTGAGCGTCCATTCTACAGTGAGCTGGCGGAGTGGCGATTTGGCCTGAGTGGTGAGGATGACATTCGCGAACAATCCCGCTATGTGGGGGCGGAGGCAATTGCGGACTATCGGCAGGACCGCGATTTTGCCAGTGTTGATGTCGGCTGGCGACTGGCAGAACGCAATGGCAGCCAGTTAAGACTGCTTGCCGGTTTTCGCTACGATGCCCGGGCGTTTGAGCGCTTACCGGATGAAACCAATCTGGACCTTCTGCCCGATGATCGGACACTGAGCTACCCATGGGTCGGGTTTGACTACCGTGAGAACCGCTTCCGGGAAATGACCAACCTGACTCGTCTGCAACGGGTCGAGGACGTGCGGGACGGCTTTGTGTGGCGTACCGAGCTGGGGTACTCTTCGCCGGGATTTGGAGCGACGGAAGACCGCGCCGTACTGAATATGGACTTCCGGGATGCTTTGCTGGCCACTGACACCAACTACGCCAGCTACGGGTTCAGTCAGAGCGGCACCTGGCGATTTGACCAGCACCGTTTCGAGAACCTTATCGGAACCCTGAGCCTGGAGTACTTTCATGGCGGGGCAGTGGACTGGAACAGTTGGTACACCAACCTGTCGTTCACGGCAGCGCACAATTTGACCGTGGATCAACAGCTTCTTATTGGCGGTGACAATGGCCTTCGTGGTTATCCGAGCAACTACCAGCAGGGCAACAGAAGAGCGCTGTGGACACTGGAGCGCCGTTACTTCCCGGACTGGCACCCTTTCGAGCTGTTTCGCATGGGGGGAGTGATTTTCACCGATGTAGGCAGAGCCTGGTTTGATGATGGTCGCAATAGCGGACCCGATGACGGCGTACTGACGGATGTGGGATTCGGCCTGAGGCTGGCCTCAAGCCGGATCGAAGTACAGCGAATGCTGCACCTGGACTTCGCCTTCCCGCTGGCGGGAGATGACAGCGTTGACCAGGTGCAGGTCTTGTTGCGGGGTCGTTCGCGATTCTAAGCGACAGTCATGTCACTTGATCCACTTGTCGCCCCAATGGGTGATGTCGTGCTTCTGCTCCACTTGCAGTGTGCGGGCGCCAGCGGCCGGCTCTGCTTCTTCCGCGGCAGCAATTTCCTCGTCAATCACTCGCGTTGAGAGTGACAGCCAACTGGTCACGAAGGCGGCAGCATCGCCGTTGATCTCAAGAGCGAGCTCGTCGACGTTGGTGATGTCGTCACAGGCTGAGTGATAACAGGGGTCGAAAGCAACGCCAGCCTCGCCACCGAACTTGGCCGCCTGCTCTTCGGTTTTCAGCACTTCCGCACCGGTAAACAGCCCGCCAAACGCAATGCCGTCCTCGAAGAACTGCGCGTAGTCTGAGCGGAAGCTGATTTGCGTGCCCTCTGAGGCGATTTCACGCAGGTTGAAGTACTTCTCGAACAGCGCCTCCGTGGCGGCTGATCCCGGAGGACCTGCCAGATCGAAGTCAGAACCATCGCCATCGTAGATAAAGTTGCCGAAGTTGGGCGAACCAATCATGTCGTAGTTCAGGTAGACCTTGATCTTGTCCTTCTCTTCCTGGGAAAGGCTGTTGACGTAGAACGTTGAGCCAACCAGGCCGGCCTCTTCCGCACCCCACCAGGCAAAGCGGACCTGATTACGGGGGTGAGCCCGTTTCATTTGCAGGGCCAGTTCAAGAAGCGCAGCGCTGCCGGAGCCATTGTCGTTGATACCAGCCCCTTCAAACACTGAATCCAGGTGAGCGCCCGTCATCACGACGTTGTCAGGGTTGCCCCGATTGGTTTCGGCAATCACGTTGGAGGTTTCGGTTTGCTCTCTCACCACGTTGGTCACGACTCTGAGCTGGAGGTCCTGCTGCTCAACCCAGCCAGCGCCAATGTCGTAGGTGGTGAACACGACGGGAACTCCCCCGGCGTAGTCATCGCCGAGCGTGGCGTTGATCAGGCCTTTGCGGTCTTCCGTGTTGCCCTGGTTGAAGATCACCACACCCGCGGCACCTGCATTGGCCGCGTTGGTTGCTTTCTGCCCGAAGGCGCAGGCTCCCCGTTGGATGACGGCGACCGATCCAGCGGGGAAGTCGGTAAAGTCCTCGGGTTCACAGCCACTGGTGGAGGTATTGTCGGGGCCGAGTTGAACGTCAACGGCAACGGCCATGCCCGTCACGTCGCCCGGCTCGGTCTGGGACAGGTAGGTAAAGTCCTCTTCCCAGACATAGTCAGTCGGAGTGGGTGCCGTGGCCTGCAGAATGCCGTCTCCGGTCGGGTAGAAGGCATTGAAAGGAAACTGCTGGATGGTTACGTCATAGCCCGCACTCTCCAGTGTGGTTTTAACGTAATCGACCGTCGCCTGGTATCCAGGTAAGCCGGCAGCGCGATTGCCATCATTGGCTTCAGCAATGCCGTATAACCGGTCCAGGTGGTATTGGATGTTGCTTGCCTGCATGCAGCGGGGCAGACCAAATGGCGTGCTATTGAGAATGCCAAAGCGACACTCAAACGGACTGATTCGATCCGGGCTCCAGAAATCGTTGAGTAAATCGCCGGTGGATTTCTGGCCTGGCGAGGCGTGTGCGGTTAATGCAAAGAAAAGGGATCCTAAAGCCATGGTGCGGCTTGCGGTGCTGATTTTCATTGTGATTCTCCAATCCTGGGAGTTTGTTGTTAGGTCCGCTTGTGGCGGACTTTCAGCGCGGGGAGGCCTGAATGGATGTTAAACAGGCGCCCGGGCATCACTACTTCCATCGATGCCTACCGCAAGACTAGTCGCGGATTTTTTGTCCATCCAGGCGGAAAACATTACAAAACGTTAGGTTTCGAGAGGTGCCGACGTGAGTGTTGGTCACGTCGGCGTTGGGAGGCAGGAAGGGCGCTCTTGCGGTGCGCTCAGAATCCGTAGGAGCGGGAAATGGTCTCCTTTTCGCCGGACTCAACCAGTGCCTGGTAACTTTTGTTCAGAGCCTGCAGGATCTCGGGGGCGGTGTCCTTGTGGACGGCGAGATACATTGGCGTTTCACGGAACACCAGAACGCGCTCGAGCCCGGTTACATCGGACGCATCAGCAGCCAGGTACGGGCCAGCCAGACCGTCAGCTACCCAGAGGTCAATCTGATCCTGGACCAGGCGGCGCGCATTCAGGCCGTTATTGCTGATTGCGGAAACGTCAAAGCCCTTGTCGATCAAAAAGTTGGTCATGACGTCGCCCTTGTACCCACCGATCTGATAGCTGTGGGCATCGTTCAGGGTGTTCAGTTCAATGGACGAACCGGGTTTGGCGAACAGTGTCCATTCGATGGAGGACAGTGGCCCCACCCAGTCGAAAAAAGGCGCTCGATCCTCTGTTTTGGATACGCAGTAGATGGCGTGGTCAGGATGCCGTTCGGCCCGGTTGAGGCCATAGCTGAGGTCCCGGAGTTTAATGCTGTAATCCAGCTCGGCTTTACCCAGAAGCGCCTTCACGACATCGGTACAAAGACCTGTGATGTCTGCTTCTGAATGGGCAAATGGCTGACCATTGGTGGTCATGTTATAAGGAGGGTATTGCTCTGTGTAGATCCGCAGTTCTTCTGCGGCAGTCGTACAACCTGCCGTTAACATCAGGGCCATTGTCAGCCCGAATTTTCCTTTCATGAACCCACTCCACATGTATGGTTACGGTATTTACGGAGTGCGGCATGATATTGAAGAGGAATCCAGCGTGGCATGCTGGATTCCTCTTCTTTACATTTTGGCAATGTAGTGAAAGTGGCAGGTAATGCTGACGTTTTACCGGGCGTTTGTCCGGACACGGTAGACGGAAGGTGTCTCGCCGAACCTCGCCTTGAATGCCCGGCTGAACTGGCTGGCGTCGTTGAAACCGCAGTTGAGGGCGATGGCAGTGATTTTACTTCCCGGTTGGCGGAGTAGGTCCCGGGCCCGGGTCAGGCGTTGTTCCTGAACGTATTGATAGGGTGCGCAGCCAAAGGTCGCCCGGAACAGGCGGGCAAAATGGTAAGGGCTCAGATTAACCCAGCCCGCCATGTCCGCGAGGGTCAACGTCCGGTCCAACTGCGCGTGAATACGTTCCTGTAGCAATCGGCGGTAACGCAGTGAGAGTTGTCCGGTAACAGAGGGAGTTGCCTGCTGTACGTTCGAGTGACGACTAACCACCTGTAGTAACAGCCACTGGGCCAGGTGATCCATCGCCATGGACTGACCGGGGGCGAGCCAGTCACTCAGTGCCAGTAACTGGCCCGCCTGGGCCAGAACCGGGTCCTGCGTGTGGTATCGCTCACTGAGTTCAACCCGGTCAGGCTCGCAGTCCCAGGTCTGTTCTGCGCAGCGGGCGATGTCCAGGTCATTGAAGTAGAGGTGGAAGAATTCGAATTGGCCGTCGATCTGCCAGGTGGATTGACTGCCGGCGGGAAAAAGGCAAACAGCCCCCGGAAAGCCCTGGCTCACGGCCCGTCCGTTTACCATCCGCCTCGCTTTGTCGCCCTCGTTAATGTAAATGCTCAGGGCGTGATGGCGCGGTCGCTCGTAACGCACCTCGCCCTTTCGGTTCTGCCACTGCGCAAGGGCGCGGCCCTGGTCCAGCTCCATGAGCTTTTGAGGCGCCACGCCAGCGACTCGCAGCGCGTCCACAATGTCGCGGCGTTCCCTGTGGGGATTCTTCGTTGAATCGGGTATCTGGGGTGAGCTGGTCTGCATATCGGGCCTCCGCAAGAATCATCCATGGTTGCGCAGGATCTGACAAGTTTTCCCCTTCGCACTGTCATAAGATCGGCCAGTAGATACATCAATGCGTCACTTATTAAAGGGAATGACTGTTATGCCGATTTCCATGCACTACGGTTTGACGGTACTGATCTGGGGCCTGACCTGGACGGCCATTCGCCTGCAGGTTGAGTCTGCGCCGGTGGATGTTTCGGTGTTCTATCGTTTCTTGATGGCTTCTGTTGTGGCTCTGGTGGTGCTTGCATTGCTTGGGCGCCTGCAGACGTTGACGCTCAAGCAGCATGGCTGGCTTTTTTTGCAGGGGCTGACGCTGTACAGCGTGAATTTCCTGCTCATATACCGTGCCGCCGAGTCCATGACCAGTGGGTTGCTGGCGGTGGTGTTTTCACTGGCGGCGCTGTTCAATGCCTTGAATGGCTGGCTATGGTTGCGGTTGAAGCCCACCGCCCGTCTGTATCCCGCAGTGGCGTTGGGGATTACTGGCGTGGCCCTGCTGTTCTGGCATGAT
The DNA here is from genome assembly GCF_054968585.1 of Marinobacter sp. G5_S1_61_S3. NCBI lineage: Bacteria > Pseudomonadati > Pseudomonadota > Gammaproteobacteria > Pseudomonadales > Marinobacteraceae > Marinobacter > Marinobacter sp. G5_S1_61_S3. The sequence continues at coordinate 108,520 of NZ_JBQKUK010000007.1, forward strand.
CTGCAGCTTGGCAACGCCACCGGTGCCAGCATCCTGTTTGCGGCTGCCGGCACGTTCTGGTTTTCCATGGGGAACCTGGTGAGTATCAAGGTTCGGCTGGCGCAAATCCCCTTGTTGGTGGCGAATGCCTGGGCCATGGTTTACGGCGCTGTGATCCTCGGCGTCTGGTGTCTGTTGCAGGGAGTGGAGTGGGTGGTGCCAACCTCCGCGACCTTCTGGGGCGCAACGGTTTTCCTGGCGGTACCCGGCTCCATTATTGCGTTTTATTGCTACATCACTGTGATCCAGACCCTCGGTGCTGACCGGGCTGGCTATGCAACGGTGCTGTTTCCGGTGGTTGCCCTGAGTGTATCGACCTGGCTGGAAGGCTTTGAATGGACAACAACCGCCGTATTGGGTGCCCTACTGGCCATCCTGGGAAATTACGTGCTGTTTCGCCGAGTCAAATGATATCCCGTGGGGCCTCGGAAACCGCTACGTTGTATGGAGCTTCAGATGCGTCACCTTTTCCGAGAGACGGCTGGGTTCCGTGCCGAGGATGTCATCCAGTGAGGAAGGCCGATGGACCCAGAAGCCCTGGAGAAGATCCACGCCGATCTCCTTCAGTAACGACGCTGCATCCTCGGACTCGACGTACTCGGCCACCGTGATCATGTCCATGGTTCGGCCAATGTCATGAATGGCCCTGACCATTGCAAGGTCTGTTTTGCTGGTGACGATATCGCGAACAAACATCCCGTCGATCTTCAGGCAGGTAACTGGTAATCGGCGCAGGTAACCAAACGACGACAACCCTGAACCGAAGTCGTCCAGGGCAAAGCTGCACCCCATATCGCTCAGGCGTTTCATAAAGGCCTGAACTTCCAGCAGGTTATGGACGGCGGCAGTTTCGGTGATTTCGAAGCAGATCTTGTTCGCTGGAACCCCGTAATGGTGGAACCTGCCAACCACAAAATCCGCGAAGTCTGTTTGATCGAACGAGCGACCAGACAGGTTGATGTGGCAGGCTTCCAAGGCACCAAGGTGTTCTGGGGCGGCGGACAGTTTTTCGAGTACATTCTCGATAACCCAGCGGTCGATTCTCGATGCCATGCCATAGCGCTCCGCAGGGGGCAGGAAAGCACTGGGAGGCACCACCGAACCATCCTGTGAGCGCATGCGAATCAGCACCTCGTATCGCAACCCCTTGCCCCGGCCCGTAGGCGGGGCAATTATCTGGCATTCAAGGAAAAAGCGGTTGTCCTGAAGCGCGGTCTGAATGCGGTTGTGCCATTCCATCTCGCCCTGCTGGGAGGCCATCTGCTTGTCGTCCATCGACATCACGCACACGCGGTTGCGGCCGCTGTCTTTGGCGGTGTAACAGGCAATGTCGGCGGCTTTCATCAGGGCGCTGATGCCCGCGCTTTCTGCGGTTATAGGCACCACGCCAATACTGCAACTGATGGTGTGGCTGGTTTGCTGCCAGGAGAACACCAGGTGGTCGAGAGAGGCCCGCACCTTTTCAGCCACATGATGGGCGGTGTCGAGGTCGCAGTTCTGAAGAATGATACCGAACTCGTCGCCGCCCAGTCTGGCCAGGATGTCCGCTTCGCGTAGATTCTTTGAAATGATGTCGGATACCTGGCGCAGAAGTTGGTCGCCCGCGTCATGGCCCGACGTGTCGTTCGCCAGCTTGAACTGGTCCAGGTCGATGTAGCAGAGGGCGTGTTGCTTTCCTCCGTTGCGGACGTGCCCGAGATGGCTGGCAAGCTGCTGCTCAAAGGCTCTTCGGTTTATCAGGCCGGTCAGGCTGTCATGGGTCGCCATGTAGCTCAATTCAGTCGACAGACGGTGAGACTCGGAAATGTCTTCCATAACCGTTGTGAAGTACGCTGAAGCGCTGGGCACATCCCACACGCGGGATACGGTGAGCCTGGCCCACAAGAAGTCATTGTCTTTTCGAACAATGCGATGCTCGGTCGTATAGCTGTCGATGTTACCGAAGCTGATATCCCGTCGTTCTTCCCGGGCAACGTCCCAGTCTTCCGGATGGACCAGCTCCCGATAGGGGCGATGCACAAGGTCATCGGGCCGGTAGCCAAGGATGTCGCAGGTCGCCTGATTGGCATTAACGATTCGGCCCTCGGTATCAATCTGGATGATACCGATGGCGGACTGCTCGAAGATCGAGCGGAAGTTCTGCTCGGTTCGATTGAGCAGTCTCACCAGCCGGAATCCCAGGAACCAGGACAGCAGCGCCACAAGAGTCAGGAACAATGCACTGACAACAGACAGGAAACTGGCGGCCCAACGCGAGGCGTCTCCCATGGAAAGGCGGAATTCCCGGGCATTCACCTGCAGTTGCTGGTCAACAATCGCGAGCTTGTCTCGCAGGGCCTGCAGTTGCTCGCGATCCGGAGGTGCCGCCAACCACTCTCGTTCCATCGCATTGCCGATCTGATCCAGTTCAAACAGCAGGTCATCGGCGCCCTCCCAGGCGGTTAACGCCCGCTCCAGTTGATCAAGCCACGAAAAAAGACGGATCAGCAGAATCATGCGGGTCAGGTCTTCTTCATGGTTGCCCCCTTGGAGAAAACCATGCCTGGCACGTTGCCAATCGAGCGTATCGGAGGTGATGGCGACGCGGGCGTGCAGATCGCCGATGGGCACCGCCAGCGCCTGTCTCGCCTTCGCAAGGTGCGAAAAATCACCAGATTCGGAAAACCGGTTGAGGTGGTGGACAGTATCGATCTGCGCTCGGGACCAGACGCTTTCGCCCCAGGTATAGGCAGTGATTGCCGACTGCACCTGCACCACGGCGACCATGAAACACACCGTCAGGATGATCGTGAGGCACAGTCCTGCCACCAGCGCAATCAGTTGTCTTTGAAGATTGGGTTGCTGTCCTTTGCGTCGCATGGCTGCCGGTACTCTCCATACATGGTGCAAAACAACATAAATGGCGCACCACAAATGGTGCCAGTAGGTGGCATTTTCTCAATGGGGCGTCGGCTTACAACGTATGCCCCAACAACCCCAGGACACCGAGGATGATCAGATAGCCCGCCACAATGTAGTTCAGCAGCTTTGGAAACACGAGTATGCCAATGCCCGCGCCCAGGCTGATCAGTGGCGCCAGTTCAAGGTGAAGTGTCATAAGCGTAATATCCTCGTCGAGTACGTTGGAGCGTGTTTTTTCTATCTTTCATCGTAGTCGGTAAGTCTGCACAGTGCATCCACGCACGCCTCGATCTGTGACTCGCTCGCACTCGCGAATCCCATCACCAGCCCGGTTAGCGCGGTTTTTCCGATGTAGTGCTCGCTGAGGGCCGTGCTGCCGAAGCCCAGGTCTCTCAGTTGCTGACTCAGGGCAAGGTCATCCACATTGCCTTTCAGAACCAAATGCATCCCGGCACTTTCCGCTATAGGGGCCAGCCTGCCGCCAAGCTTTTCGGTAACCCGCGCCTGAAAATGATGCCACTTATCACGATAGAGTTGGCGCATACGGCGCAGATGCCGTGTGAACTGGCCGCTGTCGATGAACTCGGCGATGGTTGCCTGGGTCAGTAACGGTGTCTCTCCGCCGCTGACACGCTTGGCCCAGAGGAAATGGTCGACGAGTGCCTCCGGTACGATCAGGTAGCCGACGCGTAGGGCTGGCAGCAGTGTCTTACTGAAGCTACCCACATAGAGAACGGGGGCGGTATCGAACATGCCCTGAATGGCTGCAAACGGTTTGTTATAGAAATGGAACTCGCTGTCGTAATCGTCTTCCACGATCCACGTCTGGTTTCGGCGCGCCCACTGTAGCAGTGCCATGCGCTGGGAGACATCGAGAATACCGCCCATGGGGTATTGGTGAGTCGGTGTGCAGAACAGCAGTTTGGCGTCGCCAAGGCTGTCCAGGACGCCGACATCCAGAACCTGTTGCTTGAGCGGTACGGGCAGCAGTGGGTTGCCGTGACGACCAAGGGCGTATCGGGCGCCCCGGTAGCCGGGGTTCTCAACAAAGACCCTGTCACCGGGTTCTAACAACACGTCTGCAATCAGCGACAGCGCCTGTTGAGCCCCATTGGTCACGATCACTTGGTGTTCCTGGCAACGCACCCCGCGGGAAGCTCGTAAATAATCAGCAATGGCTCTGCGCAATGGCTGGTAACCCTGGGTTGTGTCATAGCCGCGAAGGCTTGTTCGGCTCTCCTGATGGTGCAGTATTCGGTTCCAACTGCGAATGGGGAAGGCGTTGATGTCGGGCAGCCCGGGCTGGAAGGGCAGGTTGGCGTCCTCCCCGAGCTTCAGGCGGCTGGCCGGAGCCGGCGGCAGTGGCGGCAAGGTCATGGCCTGCGTGGTTTGAATGGCTCCACCGGTGGGTTGGTTGATGGCCAGGTTGAGGTCTTGATGCACGAATACGCCCCGACCAGCCCGGCTTTGCAGGAAACCTTCGGCTTTCAACTGGTCGTAAACGGCATTGACGGTGTTGCGGCTGATACCCAGGTCTGCTGCCAGCTGACGGCTGGAGGGCAGTTGGCTTCCCGGCAGGTAACGTCGATGGATAATGCGTTGGGACAGGTGTTGATAAAGCTGTGTTTGCAGCGGTGTGGTGTGCTCGAACCGTATATCGTCAATCACTTTAACTGGTCCTATTGAAATATATAATCTGGATCTTTCCATGGTATCAGATGTTGCTTCTAATAAAGGCGTACTTTGCATAAGGAGCATACGATGTCTCGGAAGGAAATCACGGATATCCCTTTATCACTACCGTTATCACCGCCGTCATCACCGCTGTCTTGCTGTCCTCGCAGTCGGGTGAAGCGCGCGGCCAGGAGAGCCAGTTATGAGCGGGCGCCGGCTTACGCCCTGATCGATCGGTTAAAAACAGCGCATGTGGGTTTTGTTGAAGAAGGTGAGCCACGCATCATCCCGATCACGGCCTGGCGTCTTGCTGACGACCTTTACCTGCATACACTCAGCGGTGGCAGGTTGGCGCAGACGCTGGCATCGGGACAACAGTTGTGCATTTCATTTGCCGTGACAAACCAGTGGGTAATGACTAAGTCAGCGTTCCACCACAGTGCCAACTATGAATCGCTGGTGCTGTTCGGCAGGGCCTCGCCAGTGTCGGATGATCGTGAGTTCGACGCCGCGTTTCAGGCCATCATTAATCAGATTGAACCGGGCCGCTGGGAGCAGGTGCGTGCCCCCAATGCGAAGGAGCGGAAGGCGACGGCATTGTTCCGGATTCCGATCGAGGAGGGCGCGTTCAAAAGCCGGGATGGCGGTCCTGGAGAGGAACCCGAGGATATGGCGCTCCCGGTGTGGCACGGTGTGCTGCCCGCGTAAGGTGAGTGTAGGCGTTGATGCACCCCGATCGTTGGCCGGCAGGTTATGATTGGGGGTCATTCAAGGTAAACTGTGTTCACAATCGTTTCATTTACTTGCCAGATAACACAGGCAGCAACGCATGTCCGATGTTGATCCCCTGAAAGCCTTGTCCGATATTGCCAGTGATGCCCATACCCGCATCCAGGCTGCCCATGAGCACATCAACCCGGTGTTGGAAGTGCGCCGGGGCATGCGTGATTCGGGTATTCCTGCGGATGTCATGACCATTGACTGTCTGCGCACCCGTCGCCGCATAACGTTGATCCTGCACGACAACCAGCCAGGCGTGTTGTTGTATCAGTTCGTGACCATCGATGATGAAGTGGGTGATGAGTTCCAGGGCATGGCGTTGTCGGAGGTCAGTGCCCAAACGCTGGTGGACTGGATGCAGGATTATTTTGGATAAGCGGGCCCTTATGTCGGGCGCCTGACACACGAGGGGCAGCATGGAAGCATTATTGATTGTTCTGGCACTTGGTCTTGCCATACTCCTGCCGGTGGGCTCCGTGCTGGGTATTCTTGCGTTTTCCCGACGTCGTGATCAGTCGGAACGCCTTGAGTCCCTGAACCGGGAAGTGTCCCGTTTGCGCGAAGAAGTGACTTATCTAAAGCAACATTTGGGCGGAAAAGACCAAGGCCAGCCGGCCCCGGAGCTGGAGCTTGAACTCGACGAAGCCGTTGTCGAGGACACGCCAGCCCCTTCTGAATCAAGCCCCTCTTCTGACACAAGCCCCTTTCCTGACACAAGCTCCCCGGGAGCGGATGCGACGTCACGCGATAAATCTCGCTTTGTCCAGGCCCTGAAGGATAACTGGATGGTCTGGCTTGGTGGCCTGAGCGTTGGGTTGGCCGGTATTTTCATGGTCAGCCACTCCATCAACGCAGGAATGATCGGCCCATCGCAGCAATTGATGTTGGCGCTATTCAGCGGTCTTGCGTTGCATGCGGGAGCGGAGTACCTGCGTCGTCGCAACCGGGGTGCAAACGAAGTATTTGCGGCGCTGGCGGGTGGAGGCAGTATCACCCTCTATGCGGCATTGCTGGCGGGCGTTCACCATTACGTGCTGGTCGGCCCTACCGTGGGCCTGTTCGGGCTGGCTATTGTGTCTCTGGGTACCATGGTGCTGTCGCTGTTTCATGGCCCGTTGCTTGCTGTCATGGGGTTGAGTGGTGCCTATCTGGTGCCGTTATTGATCGGTGGCGATGATGGCAGCGTGGCTTTTGTGCTGTCTTACAGTTTCCTGATCACCGTCAGTTCGTTGATGTTGATGCGTTATGTCTATCGGGACTGGCTTTGGTACGCCACGTTATCCGGCGCGTTTCTGTGGTGGTTGGCCACGTCCAGCGGAGCCGCCATCGGCGCCTCAACAGCCTGGTACATCGCCGCCCTGTTTGTGGTGTTTGCCATGGTTCCGGTTCGCGCAAAGCAGGCGTTGCCGTATTTACGGGAAGTCTTGATATCCCTGCTGGTTCTCTGGGCACTATCGATGGTCGGGCAGGGTGATCGCCCGTTTTTCTGGAGCTGGCTTATCATATTGCCGGCCGCAGCTCTGGTGCCGCAGAGTCGTGGAGCGCTCTGGTTCCTGCCCTGGGCCGCGGTGCTGGTCAGTGCGCTGGGATGGCTCGGATACGTCGGGCGCAATGGCACCGAGGTGACCTATTTTACGCAGATGGCGCCGGAGCATCAGGGTGGTTTTTTGTCCTACCTGATTGGGGCCGCCATACTCTCCACCGGGCTCGGATTATGGCACTGGGTTCGCCAGAATGATCGCCGCCGATGGGCCTCCTTCACACTGTTGTCGCCACTGGTTTGGGCGGTGCTGGGTTGGCTGTTAATACACGGCCACCAGACGTCGTCCGCCTGGTCGGTTGCAATGTTGCTGGTTGGCGGCGTATACGGCGTTCTCGCGTGGAAGCTCGAAAGCGTGCAGCGCTATCGAGTGGGCGTTGTCTGGGCAGTGATGGCGGCACACGTCAGCTATTCCCTGGCGGCGATAATGATTGTTCGTGAGGCGTCACTCACCCTCGCCCTGTCTGCTCAGTTTGTCAGCCTTACCTGGCTGGCGCGGCGTTATCAGATGCCCGAACTTCACCTGCTGTTGAAGGTGGCCCTGGCCCTGGTGGTGGCACGGCTGACGTTCAACCCCTGGCTGCAGGATTACGATACCGGTCTCCGTTGGTCACTCTGGAGCTATGGTGGGGCGACGTTGTTTGCCGGCATTGCCACCTGGCTGGCGGGGAAGGATCGCGCCATTCGTCCTTGGCTGGAGGGGGCAACCCTGCATCTACTGGTGCTGTTCCTGGGTGCCGAGATGCGTTACTGGCTTTACGATGGCGATATTTTTTCCCAGCAGTACAGCTTTACCGAGGCTGCAATCAACACACTGCTCTGGGGTGCACTGGGCGTGACCTATATGGTGCGTGCCGGGGCAAGTGAGTCACTGGCCTGGCTGTACCGGTTGTTCTCGCGGATACTGGTTGCGCTGTCGATGTTGAGTTATCTCGCTCTGGTGACGCTGCACAATCCCTGGTGGGGCGGCGGCCATATTGGCGATGCACCGATCATCAATATGCTGCTTCCCGGCTACGGTGGTCCCATTCTGCTGGCGCTTGCGGTCAGCCGGTTTCCCTTGCTTGCGCCCCGGTTCTGGTCGTTGTGCGTGGCGTCTGCCGGCTTTCTGCTGTTTACCGCGCTGGAGATCCGGCAACTCTGGCAGGGGAGTGACATGGGGTTGTCGTTCGGTATGTCAGAGGGTGAGCTTTACACTTATTCGGTTGTCAGCCTTTTGTACGCGATCGGCGCTATTGCCTACTCCGCCAAGCGTGACAATGCGGTGCTCTACAAGGCTGGTATGGCTCTGTTGGGACTGGTGATTGCCAAGATCTTTCTGGTCGATATGGCCGGCCTACAGGGGCTTTGGCGAGTGGCGGCGTTTATGGGGCTTGGGCTGGCGTTACTGGGACTGGCCTGGATGTATCGGAAAGCGCAGCCTTCAGCGGGTAATCATGCCCCCTCCGACTGATCAGGTGGGGCCGCGGGAGCGGCCCCACCCAGTTGTTTGCCGGTCGCTTACTTCGCTGTGATGGTTTTCATCACAAGCTTACCGTCTTTCTTGATGGGACCATCTTCCTTGGCGCCCAGGGTGTATTCGAAAATGCCCGTTTTCATGCCGCCGTCTTCGCTATGAAGCATCAACATCAGCATGTCACCGGATTTGACGTCTTCAGTCAAAATGGCGGCCACATCTGTGTTTTTACCCTTGCGAAGGGGCGCGTGTGCCACGACCGGGCCGGGCTTGCCACTTTCATCCGTGCGATGCACTACGAGCCAGCCATTTTCCTCGGCAACGACTTTTTTGGCAGTGACGGTGCCGTCCGCAACTGACTGATTGTCTCCCCAAACCCCGACTTTCATGTTGTCCATTGCCAATGCGGAACCAGAAGCCAGAGTTGCGGCTAGAAATGCGCTTGTCATCAAATGCTTCTTCATTGTGTTCTCCTTGCTTTCGGGTTGATCCCATCTTGATGTCTTGTTCGATGGGTGTAACTACAGCTACGGGATGTGATTCCCAAAAGTTTCAGCAAGGAAAAAAGAATCAGTGAGAAGGGTCGGATGTGCCATCAGCAACGGGATAAAGGTAGCCATGTATAGCCGGCCCGGTGGGCTGGCCAGTAGGTGAACCGCCTTCGGGCTCTACGCTGATACCGAAGGTGGCTTCCTTCAGTAGTTCAGGATCGTAGTCACGAAGGGCTGCACGCTCCAGCTCAAAGTTGTCGTTAAGTACGCCCAGGGAGCGCGGATTCGGACCAAGCGAATCGGCCTTTATCCACATCTGGTAGGATTTTCCCTGCATGGGTTTGGCCGTTACCGGACGAATCTGCATTTGACGGTTGTTGAGGTCTACCGAGAGCATGAAGGCCGGCTGCTGGTCATTCTGTTGGAACACGGCCACAAACGACTGCGGGCCCTGCTCTGGCGCAGGTTGGAATACGAGAACCGCAACCAGCACCATGGCAGCGGCTGACGCCAGGGCTGTACTCCACTGCCAACGCCGGAGGCGCTTGTGCAGGGAAATCACGTTGGATTTATCGAGGCTGTCAGTATCGACACCTGCCCGGCGCGTCTCGAGGGCATCGATATCTTGTTCAATCCGCTGATACAGCTCGGGGTCTGGCGTGACCGGCGTTACTTCATCAGCCAGTGCAGACAAACGCTGCTCCCAGGCAGAGATCATCTCGTCGAGATCCGGTTCGCTTTGCCGACGCACGGCCACAGTGGCCCGCTCCCGGGCATCCAGTGTGCCCAGGACGAACTCTGCTGCCAGCATGTCCAGATCGTCGCGGTCGGTCATGGTGTGAGACACCCTTTCAGTTGTTTCAGCGCCCGGTGTAGCCAGGTTTTGACAGTATTCACCGGTTGATCGAAATGCGTGGCCAGGTCTGCTCTGGACCAGCCGTTAAGATAGGCCAACCGCACCATGTCGCGGCGATCTTTTTCCAGCTCCTCCAGGCATAGGTTCAGTCGGTTCACGGTCTGCTGGCTTTCCACTTGTGATTGGGCATTGGGTTCTTTGCTGGCAAGCTGCTCCAGCTCATCTTCCGGTGCCTTGCGACTTGCCGGCTGCTTTCGCAGCTCGTCGATAGCACCGTTGCGGGCAATGGTGACCATCCAGGTAATCGCAGAGGCCTTGGACGCGTCGAACTGATCCGCTTTTCGCCAGATCTTGATATACGTATCGTGCACGACTTCCTCGGCCCAGCCCCGGTTATTCAAGATACGGGTGATGGTGCCAAGAAGTTTCGGCGCCGTTGCTTCATACAGTGTTGCAAACGCTGCGCGGTCTTTTGCGGCAACGCCCTTAAGAAGCTGGCTGAGTTGGTCGGGGGACTCTGACATGGATGGCGACTCCGCGCCTGATGGGGCGCGGCCAGTGGTGGATGAACTGAACGGTTCAGACATGCAGGAGTCGCCAACGGGTGTGTGAAAAGTTGCCTCGTGATACGCAGATTGCCGTGTTCGGGTTTATTTCGTCAAGCAAGTTTGTGTGTGAGCCCTTCACCAACGGTAGCGGACGCTGGCAACCACGCTGCGGGCTTCGCCGTAGTAGCACCAGTAATCACAGCTTGCGACGTATTCCCGGTCCGCAACATTGGTGACGTTCACCTGTGCCTGCCAGTTGCGGGTTACATCGTATTGGGCCATCAGGTCCAGAACCGTGTAAGAGGGAACATCGGTCGTGCCGTCGCGAGTAGAGCCCACATAGCGTGCGCCGCCGCCGATTTTCAGGCCTGGCACGTGGTCGACGAAACTGTAATCCAGCCAGGCTGACGCCATATGTCTAGGGATAAGCGGGGCTGCGCGTTCGCTGTTGTCGGTCTCGGTTTCCTTGATCGTGGCATCGCTGTACGTGTACGCGGCGGTCAGTTCCAGTTGGTCGGTCAGGTAGCTGACACTCTCCAGTTCAAAGCCAGCCGTGGTGCGCTCCCGGTCCTGGATCTGGAAACCGCTTTGGCTGGTGCCGAGGGAATTCTCTTCTTCGATCCGGTAAATCGCCGCTGTTACGTAGCCATCCAGATCGTCCGGAGCGATTTTGACGCCGGCCTCCAATTGCTTGCCTTTCCTTGGTTCGTAAAGGTCGCCAGTGCCATCAGTACCTGAAATAGGCTGAAATGATTCGGTGTAGGACACGTAGGGCGAGAATCCGTTGTCCGCCAGGTACATCACACCACCGGAGAGGGAGAATTCATCAGCATCGGCTTCCTGGCGTGTGCCGGCCGTACGATTAACGCTGTCGACTTCGGCCTGGTCAAAGCGACCACCGGCCAGGAACACCCAGCGATCATCCAGGCGCAGTTGATGTTGCAGGTAGTAGCCTGTCTGCTGCTTGTTGATGTCCTGTACGATCAGATCTGTGGCAGTGATTGGCGTGAAGTTGCCGTACTGCGGGTCGAACAGGTCGATAGGACCGCCAAACGGAGTAGATCCTCCAGCGCCGTTCTGTTTGCCCTCGTTTTCAAGATCCTGATAGTCCACCCCGAACAGCAACGTGTGTTCGGTGCGGTCGGTAAACCACTTGCCCACCAGGCGATTGTCTATTGTCCAGCTGTTGATCTCGCCGTCCCGGTAGACCAGATAGCGCTGACCTTCCCGCGGACCTGTCTGGAAGAAGATAAAGCTGCTGCGTAACAGCAGGTCTACCTGGCTGTAGCGGAAGTCCTGCTCGAAGGTCCAGGTGTCGTTTAGGCGATGACTCAGTGAATAGCCGATGGCTGACTGGGTGCGTTCGTTGGTGTCGTAGCCTGGCTCGCTGTAGTTGGTGGACGGGTCCACTTTGCCAAAAGGCGTGTCGTCTATGGTGCCAAATGGCAGCTTGAACGGATTGGTCGGAATGGCGTCGTCCTTCTGGATACTTGCCAATAAGGTGAGCTCGGTGCTATCAGACATCTCCCAGGTCAGGCTTGGGGCCAGGTAGTAGCGCTCGTTCTCGGTGAAATCCAGATCGCCTTCGTTATAGCGGTACAAGCCAACCAGACGGTAGCTGAGATCGTTTCGATCGCCGACGGGTCCGGACGTATCGACCCCAAGCTGGCGATGCTCATCGGTTCCTGCCTGCAGATTGATCTGGCCCTGAACAGTATCGGTAGGTCGCTTGCTGATGGCATTAATCACACCACCCGGAGGCGCTTCGCCGTACAGAATGGACGCAGGGCCTTTGAGCAGTTCTATGCGCTCCAGGCCAAAGGGCTCTGGCAGCCATTGATAGAACCCCTCGCGATAGATTCTCAGGCCGTCCTGATAAGTCGACTGGTCGAAACCACGTATCTTCAACCAGTCGGTATCGTTGTCCTCACCATACTGTCCCGAGAGCACTCCGGCACGGTAGCGGAAGGTTTCATCAAGCGCCTGCACGTTGCGCTCTTCCATTTCCTCCTGCTCCACCACCGAGCCGGGCCGGGGGGTTTCCATCAACGGGGCTTCCACTTTCAAAGCGGTTGCGGACACAACCAGCTCCTCCAGACTCGTTGGTTCGCTGTCATCGTCCTGCGCAGCCGCGATAGCTGGAACACAGATTGCCGAGCAGGTTGCCAAAAGGGTTAGTGTGCGCCTGATCGCCAGCGTGAGCTGGTGCGGGGTGGGAGACTGGGCCATCGAAAACCTCCGGAAAACGCTGGGAGAGAAATGAACGGATGTTCATGTTGGATGGCGGCAATCATATCAGCCGCATTAAATAATGCAAATCAATCTCATTATGATTAATAATTTCGGATGGCATTCTCACTCGTAGGTCTGTGTTCGGTGGCATGTCGTGACGAGCTGAGGAAAGCACTTTTTGAGTAGCAAATTCGGAGTTTTGCAAATAGAGTTAAGGTCTTATCAGTCTTTTCGATACAGACTTCCAGGAGTATGCCCGTGTCTGAGTCAGAACAGTTTGCCAGTGATAATTACAGTGGCATTTGCCCGCAAGCCTGGTCCGCAATGGCCGAGGCGAATGGTTCTGACGAGCCGGCGTATGGGGAAGACCGCTGGACACAACGAGCCGCCGATGGGCTTCGGGGCCTATTCGATACCGACTGCGATGTCTTTTTTGTGTTCAACGGCACTGCCGCAAACTCACTGGCACTGGCATCCATGGGGCAGTCATTCCACAGTGTGATCTGCCACGAACTGGCGCACATCGAGACCGACGAGTGTGGCGGGCCGGAGTACGCTTCCAACGGTGCAAAACTGCTTTTGGGGCAGGGGCCGAACGGCAAGCTGACGCCAGAGAGTATTGAGCACCTGGTTACCAAGCGCACGGATATCCACTACCCCAAACCCAAGGCCCTGAGCCTGACCCAGGCAACTGAGGTGGGTACTGTCTATTCTCCAGACGAGCTACGCGCGATCCGGCAAACGGCTGATCGTTTCAACTTGAATATCCATATGGACGGAGCTCGTTTCGCCAATGCCGTAGCGGCGCTGGATGTGCACCCTTCCGAGATTACCTGGAAAGCTGGCGTGGACGTACTGTGTTTCTCGGGCACCAAGAACGGCCTGGCTCTGGGGGAGGCCGTTGTGTTCTTCAATCGTGCGTTGGCAGAGGACTTCGAATGGCGCTGCAAGCAGGCGGGGCAATTGGCGTCAAAGATGCGCTACATTTCCGCGCCCTGGTGCGGGCTGCTTGAAGGTAATGTATGGCTGGAGAATGCCCGGCACGCGAATGCCTGCGCAGAGCGACTGGCGAAGGGCCTGGAAGGCTTGCCGGGTATCGGGCTCCGTTACCCCAGGCAAGTGAACGGCGTATTTGTAGAAATGCCTGACCCGGTGCAGGCGGCGCTGCGTGACAAAGGGTGGAAGTTCTACAATTTCATCGGCGGAAGTGCCCGTTTGATGTGCTCCTGGTCGACCACCCCGGAGCAGGTTGATCGCTTTCTGGCGGACTTGCGGGCGCTGGTGTCCTGATTTTGGTGTCGGGCCTCTCGCCAGCGTCGTCGCTTCATGATATATCAGCACCCTGTTTGTCCCACTTTAAATTCCGGAATCCGTAGCAATGCCAAAAGCAGGTGAAATCAAAAAGAATTCGGCGATCGAGTACGAAGGTGGTGTCTACTTCGTAAAAGATATTGAGCGTTCTGTCCCGCAGGGGCGTGCCGGTGGCAGCCTGTATCGCATGCGCCTTTACGACGTTGTAACCGGCTACAAGATCGACCAGACCTTCAAGGACTCCGATATGCTGAACCTGGCGGATCTGGTCCGTCGGCCAGCAACGTTCTCCTATTCGGATGGCGAGGAGTACGTCTTCATGGATAGCGAGGACTATACGCAGTACAGCCTGAATGGCGAGGCCATTGCCGATGAGCTGCTGTTCATCAACGAAGAGACTCAGGGCTTGATGGTGGTTCTGGTGAGCGATGCGCCAGTGGCGCTGGATTTGCCCCCTACGGTGGACCTGCTGATCGAAGAAACCGACCCGTCGGTAAAGGGTGGCTCGGCCACTGCCCGCACCAAGCCGGCCAGACTCACCACCGGCCTGGTGGTGCAGGTGCCCGAGCATATTTCCACGGGCGACCGCATTAAGGTCAATGTCGATGAGCGGCGGTTTCTGGGGCGGGTTTAATCCTCGGCTTACCCGATAGCGGGGCTTTCGGTGCCGTTGTGGCTCATAGCCCCGCGTCTTTCACATTCTCCATGACCACAAACGTGCTGGTCTGCAACACATGGGGCAGCGCCGATATCTGCTCCCCCAGCACTTGCCGGTATTCTGCCATGTTCCGCGTGCGTACTTTCAGCAGGTAGTCGAAGTTGCCGGCAATCATGTGGCATTGCTCTACCGCTGAAATCTGCTTCACCGAATGGTTAAAGGCCGCAAGGGCATTGCTGCTGGTGTCGTTCAGGGTGACCTGGGCAAAGGCAATATGACTCTGTCCGAGTTTGGTCTGATTGATCAGGGCTGTGTAACCCGTGATATAGCCCTGTTCTTCGAGGCGCCTCATACGGACCTGGCAGGGGGTTTTTGACAAACCAACACGTGACGCCAGTTCGGTGACGGTCACCCGTGCGTGTTTTTGCAGTTCGCGGATGATGGAGTGATCGATCCTGTCCAATTCGACCATAACTTATTTCTCGATATGGATATACGGCTATACAAAGCCAAGAATATAATCAAATTGCCTGCATTTTAAAACTTTATGGGCAAAGAGTCTTTCGTGAGTTGTCTATACTGGGGATGTTCCGTCATACATGCCCCAGTTGATATCCCCGGAGATCTCCGATGACCCATTCCGATTCCCCTCAAAAGCAAACCCTCCTGGAACAGCTCTCCGAGGCGTTGGAGGGTGAGGACTACGACCCGGACGATTCCGGCCATCTGCGTGACGGCCACCTGCGTGACATAGTGGCGACGATGCTGGAGGAGTCCCAGTCCTGGGACGACGCGTTGCACCGCCGTTTGACCGAGGTGTTGGGTAAAGCGGAAGGAAAGCGTTGGGCGGGGATGTTCAGCGGCGGGTTCCCTTCGAGTTACCGATCGAGATTCTCCGTCGCGGAGGCCGCTGGCGATATCCAGCAAATCCAGTCCATTGCCCTGAGTTCTGATGTGCCCATGAGGTTCTACACATCATCGGAGCAGGGAGAGCAGGAACTGAACTTCAAGCTCTACAGTCAGGGCAAGCCGGTGATTCTGTCAGATGTGATTCCGATCCTTGAGAATCTTGGCATGCGAGTGTTGGGGGAGCACCCGTATCGTATTCGGCGGCGTGACGGCGAGCAGTTCGGGGTCAGTGATTTTACCGTGGAATGTCATTCCCGCTGCCGTGGCGCAGATGTCGAAGCGGCCAAACCGCGACTTCAGGAAGGGTTCCGGGAAATCTGGAATGGTTTCGCTGAAAACGACGACTTCAACCAGTTGATGATGGCGGCGGGGCTGAATTGGCGTGAAGTCAGCCTGCTGCGAGCCTACTCCCGCTACATCAAGCAGTTGCGCTTCGGATTTAGCCAGCCCTTTATTGCCGACACCCTGGCCCGGCACCTGGATATCACGGCGTTGCTGGTCGCCTTTTTCAGCGCTCGTTTCGATCCTGTAGTGGACAATCGGGAATCAGAATCCGAGCACATCGAGAACCGGATTCTTGAGGCTCTCGACGCCGTAACAAGCCTTGACGACGACCGTATCCTCCGGCGGTTTTATGTACTGATCAAGGCCACCCTCAGAACCAACTATTTCCAACGCCAGGACACCGGCGAGTTCAAAGGCTATATCTCGCTTAAACTCGATCCTTCCAGCATCCCGGATATTCCCAAGCCATGCCCGCGTTTCGAGGTATTCGTGTGTTCCCCTCGGGTGGAAGGGGTTCATCTCAGGGGAGGCGCCGTGGCCCGTGGTGGTTTGCGCTGGTCCGACCGTAGCGAAGATTACCGCACAGAGATACTCGGGCTGGTGAAGGCCCAGCAGGTCAAGAATTCGGTCATTGTACCCGTGGGTGCCAAAGGGGGCTTTATCGTCAAGCAGCCTCCGGAAGGCGGCTCACGCGAGGCGCTGAGAGAAGAGGGTGTTGCCTGCTACCAGACATTCATCCGAGGTTTGCTGGACCTGACCGACAACCTGAATGAAGGCAGCGTAGTGCCACCGGTTGACGTGGTCCGTCACGACGCCGATGACACCTACCTGGTGGTGGCCGCCGACAAAGGCACGGCGACCTTCTCTGACATTGCGAACCGGCTTGCCGGGGAATACGGCTTCTGGCTTGGTGACGCTTTTGCCTCCGGCGGCAGTGAGGGGTACGACCATAAGAAAATGGGTATTACCGCGAAGGGCGCCTGGGAGTCGGTCAAACGTCATTTCCTTGAGAAAGGCATCGACACCCAGGTCGACGAATTCACAGTTGTGGGTATTGGCGACATGGGCGGGGACGTGTTTGGCAACGGTATGCTGCTGTCGGATCGCATTCGCCTTGTGGCAGCCTTCAATCATCTGCACATTTTTGTGGATCCGGAGCCGGATGCAGCGGCGTCGTTCGCCGAACGCAAGCGCCTGTTTGAAACGCCGGGATCGAGTTGGGAGGACTACAGTGCAGAACTGATCAGCGAGGGTGGTGGTGTGTTCTCACGGGCTGCCAAATGGATTCCCGTGTCGCCACAGATGCAGGCACGCCTCGGCATCCGTGAAACCCGCCTGCCGCCCAATGAGTTGATCAGTGCGCTGTTGCAGGCCCCGGTGGACATGCTCTGGAATGGTGGTATCGGCACCTACGTGAAAGCGGCTGGCGAGACCCATGACGACGTCGGCGACAAGTCCAACGATGCCGTAAGGATAGACAGCCACCAGCTACAATGCGGGGTCCTTGGTGAGGGCGGAAACCTCGGTTTCACCCAGCTTGCTCGCATCGGTTTTGCCAGAACCGGTGGTGCCGCCAATACCGACTTTATTGATAATGCCGGTGGGGTGGACTGTTCGGACCATGAAGTAAACATCAAGATCCTGCTCAACGAGCAGGTGCGAAGCGGAAAGATGACGCTGAGGCAGCGTAACCAGATGCTCCGGGCAATGACTCCGGAAGTGTCGGAGCTGGTGCTGCGGAACAATTACCGTCAGGCCATGGCTCTGAGCCTGGCCGCCACGGGGGCGGTTGCCACTACGGACGAGTACGAACGCCTGATGCGGCGGTTGGAGGCAGAGGGGAAACTTGATCGGTCCCTCGAATTTCTGCCCGACGACGAGGAACTCCGCTCGCGGCGAGAGCGTGCTTCGGGGCTGACTCGCCCTGAGCTTTCAGTGTTGATTTCCTACGCCAAGATTGAACTGAAGCAGGCGTTGCAGGCTGCTCCTATTGTTCACGACGATCGTTTCGCCAAGGCCCTGTATTCCGCTTTTCCCGGCTCGTTGCTCAAGCGTTTTCCAGACGCGATCGATGCCCATCCCTTGCGCGGTGAAATCGCAGCAACGCAGATTGCCAACGATATGGTGAATCGCATGGGCATCAGTTGGGCGGACAAGCTGCGTAATGCCACCGGTGCCGACTGTGGCCGGATTGCCGCCGGCTACCTGATCTCCCTCCAGATCCATGACGTAGAGACCCAGTGGAAAGCGATTGAAGCGCTTGACGGGAAAATCAGTGCCGGCGTACAGGCGGAGTTGTTCAGCGATGTGATTCGACTGGTTACCCGCAGTACCAGCTGGTTGCTGCACAATCGCCGGGCTGACCTGGACCCGAAAGCCTGCATTGCCCACTATCAGCAGCCACTGGCGGAAGTGCTGGCATCGACAGAGAGTCTGAAGGCGGTAATTCCTGCAAGTCGGTGGCAGGAACGCTATGATAAATACTGTGAACACCGTGTTCCGGAGAAACTGGCAGCCTATGCTGCCTCTGCAGAAAGCCGCTATTGGCTGATGGATATCATCGAAATCGGCCGTCAGTTGGATCGGGATCTCGAGTCGGTGGCCTGGGTGTACTTCAGCTTGGGTGAAGGTCTCAAACTGACCTGGCTGGACCGTCAGATGCGTGCCTTCAAGGCCCGAGGGCACTGGCAGGTACTGGCGACGCTTCATTACAGGGACGAACTGGACCACCAGTTGCGGAATCTGACCGCGAGTGTACTGTCCTTCGCGTCCGAAGGGGGCGGATCGATGTCTCCTGAGCAGTCGCTTGAACGTTGGCGTGAAGACAAGCAGGCTCTGTTGAGCCGTTGGCAAAAGATGCTGGCTGATATGCAGGCCGCGAGTGACGTGGATTGTGCCGTGTTCTCGGTGGCCCACGGCGTGCTTCGGGAGCTGGCTGCAAAGGCAGCTTAGTCATCTGTCAGGGTGTTTTCGTCTGAAAATTAATCATTTCACAGGAAAAATGTAAATTTTAATTAACCAAAAAAGCCTGAACGTCGCGCTTGTATGGTTTTTACAGTCAAATAGTCTTTGTCGTTCCCGGTAGAATGCGGGAAAGATAAACAAATGAGAGGGTTCAACCATGAGACCGCAGCAATCAGAGACTCCCACACTGGTCGATAGCCGGCAGGCCATCCGCAATTATTACCTCGCGGACGAACACAAGGTGATTAGTGAGATGATTGCTGGCGCCCAGTTGACCCGGGCAGAGCGCGATGGAATCTCGGAGCGCGCCGCCGATCTGGTACGCAGCGTCCGCAAGAATGCCAAGTCCACCATTATGGAAAAATTCCTGGCGGAGTACGGCCTCACGACCAAGGAAGGCGTTGCACTGATGTGTCTGGCTGAGGCGTTGCTGCGTGTGCCGGACAATATGACCATTCACGAGCTGATCGAAGACAAGGTCACTTCTGGCGCCTGGGGTACTCACGTAGGCAAGGCGTCCTCAGCACTGATCAACACGGCGACCGTGGCGCTGTTGATGACCAGCAATCTATTGAAAGACTCTGAGCGACACAGCGTGGGTGACACGTTGCGTAAGCTGCTGAAGCGTTTCGGCGAGCCGGTCATTCGCACGGTTGCCGGTCAGGCCATGAAGGAAATGGGCCGTCAGTTCGTGTTGGGCCGTGATATCGACGAAGCCCAGGACGAAGCCAAAGAATACATGGAAAAGGGGTATACCTATTCCTATGACATGCTGGGTGAGGCTGCCCGCACCGATGAGGACGCCAAGCGCTATTTCGACTCCTACTCCAATGCCATTGATAGCATTGCCAAGGCCTGCAAAGGCGATGTGCGCAAGAATCCGGGTATCTCCGTCAAACTGTCCGCACTACTGGCCCGATACGAATATGGCAATAAAGAGCGGGTGATGAGCGAACTGCTACCCCGCGCCAAAGAGCTGGTAAAGAAGGCCGCAGCGGCCAATATGGGGTTCAATATTGATGCCGAGGAACAGGATCGGCTTGATCTGTCCCTTGACGTCATTGAAGCCCTGGTCGCGGACCCGGAACTGGCCGGTTGGGACGGTTTTGGTGTTGTGGTTCAGGCTTACGGCAAGCGTTCAGCCTTCGCGCTGGACTGGCTGTACGGGCTGGCTGAGAAGTACGACCGTCGCTTTATGGTGCGCCTGGTAAAAGGCGCGTACTGGGACGCCGAGATCAAACGCGCCCAGGTAATGGGCCTGAGCGGTTTCCCGGTATTCACCCGCAAGGCCTGCAGTGACGTTTCGTTCCTCTCCTGCGCAACCAAGCTGCTGAACATGACCGACCGGATCTATCCGCAGTTCGCCACCCACAATGCCCACTCGGTATCGGCGGTGCTCGAGCTGGCCAAATCCAAAGGCGTGGATAACTATGAGTTTCAGCGCCTGCACGGTATGGGTGAATCACTCCACAACGAAGTGTTGAAAACCAGTGGTGTGCCTTGCCGGATTTATGCCCCGGTTGGCCCCCATAAAGACCTGTTGGCGTATCTGGTACGTCGCCTGCTGGAAAATGGCGCCAACAGTTCCTTCGTGAACCAGATCGTGGACAAGAGCATTACGCCGGAAGAAATCGCCAAAGACCCGATAGACTCCGTTAAAGAGATGGGCAGTAATATCTCAAGCAAGGCGATCGTCCACCCCTTCAAGCTCTTCGGCGAACAGCGCAGAAACTCCAAGGGTTGGGACATCACCGATCCGGTGACGGTTGCGGAAATCAACGAAGGCCGGGACGCCTATCGTGACCATCGCTGGAAAGGCGGTCCGATCATCGCTGGCGAAGTATCCGGTGCGGAAGTGCAAATGGTCCGTAACCCCGCCGACGCGGAAGACACGGTTGGCCATGTGACGCAGGCGTCCGAGGAGGACGTGAACACAGCAATCACCGCAGCTCAGGAAGGCTTCAAGGCCTGGTCGGCCCGGTCCGCCGAAGAGCGGGCCGAGTGTCTTCGCAAGGTCGCTGACCTGTATGAGGAAAATGCCTACGAGCTGTTTGCGCTGGCCACCCGCGAAGCCGGTAAGTCGCTGCTGGATGGCGTCGCTGAGATTCGGGAGGCGGTGGACTTCGCCCAGTTCTATGCCAACGAAGGTATTCGCTACAAGGACAGCGGTGAGTCGCGCGGAGTCGTGGTGTGTATTTCGCCCTGGAACTTCCCGCTGGCGATCTTTACCGGCCAGATTCTTGCCAACCTGGTAGCAGGCAATGCTGTGTTGGCCAAGCCGGCCGAGCAGACCTCGCTATTGGCGGTAAGGGCCGTGGAGCTGATGCACCAGGCCGGTATTCCGGAAGATGTGATCCAGTTGCTGCCGGGCACCGGTGCGACGGTTGGCGGGGCGTTGACATCCGATTCGCGGGTCGCCGGCGTTTGCTTCACCGGCTCGACTGCGACGGCCCAGCGCATCGACAAGAAGATGAGCGAGAACATGGCCCCCGATGCCACCCTGGTGGCGGAAACCGGTGGTCTGAACGCCATGATCGTGGACTCCACGGCGCTGCCGGAACAGGTGGTGCGGGATGTTCTGGCGTCATCTTTCCAGAGCGCGGGCCAGCGCTGTTCTGCACTGCGCATGCTGTATGTGCAAAAAGACATTGCCGACCACCTGCTGGAAATGCTGTATGGCGCGATGGATGAATTGGGCATTGGTGATCCCTGGCTACTGTCCACCGATGTTGGCCCGGTCATCGATGAGACGGCCAGGAAAAAGATTGTCGACCACTGTGACAAATATGAAGCCAAGGGCCGGCTGATGAAGAAAATGACGGTGCCGGAGAAAGGCAACTTCGTGTCACCTGCGGTGATCAGTGTCAGCGGCATTGAAGAGCTGGAAGAGGAAATCTTCGGCCCGGTGCTGCATGTGGCCACATTCGCGGCCAAGGACCTGGACAAAGTCGTCGATAGCGTTAACGCCAAGGGCTATGGACTGACCTTCGGTGTTCACAGCCGGGTTGACCGCCGCGTCGAACGCATCGCCAGCCGTATCAAGGTTGGCAACACCTATGTTAACCGCAATCAGATCGGTGCCATTGTCGGCTCTCAGCCGTTCGGTGGTGAAGGTCTTTCCGGTACCGGCCCCAAGGCCGGCGGCCCGCAGTACGTGCGTCGTTTCCTGAAAGGCGAAACGGTTGAACGCCCGGCGGATGTCAGTGCCAAAGCGGTGGATATCAAGAAGCTTGAAGGGCTGATTGGCAAGGTAGTGGATGTGAAAGCGCCTGCGCCGGAGCCCAGAATTGAAGCCATGAAGCCTGTTTTCGGTGATGTGCCAGCACCGCTGGACGCCCATGCCGAGGAATTGCCGGGGCCAACGGGTGAGCTGAACCGCCTGAGCAATCATGCCCGGGGTGTGGTGCTCTGTCTTGGTCCGGACAAGGAAACCGCGTTGGAGCAGGCTGCAATGGCTCTGTCCCAGGGCAACAAGGTGGTTGTGGTTGCGCCGGGCACCCAGGATACGGTTGACCGTGCTGCCAAGGCCGGTTTGCCGATCGTGGGTATTGAGGGCCTGTTGGAGCCAGAGGCATTGTCCCAGGCGCGTGGTTTCCAGGCAGCCGTAAGCTGCGCTGAGCCGTCCTTGCTGAAGGAGTACCGTCAGGCTCTGGCGAAGCGGGAAGGTGCGCTGTTACCGCTGATCACCGAACACAAGCTAGACCAGAGGTTTGTGATTGAGCGCCACCTGTGTGTGGACACCACGGCGGCGGGTGGCAACGCCAGCCTGATTGCAGCATCCGAGTAACGACCTGTCACCTTGCAACGCCCAGGGAAGGGCGTTGCAAGGGTTTTGGTTACGCAGAGTCAGCGATCTCCCGGAATGCGTTGATCAGGGTGTCTGGCTCCTGCGCACCGGATATCAGGTACTTCTGGTTAATGATGTAAGCAGGAACTGCCGACACACCTGCCTGCTGATACTGTGCCTCTTCCTCCCGAACAGCCTCTGCATACTGGTCAGACGCCAGTACCTCGCGCGCTTGCGAGCCGTCCAGGCCAATCGTTTCCACACAGTGGATCAGCGTATCCGGATTGGAGATATTCTCGGCGCGTCCGAAATAGGCCTCGAAAAACGCCAGTTTCATATCGGTCTGCTTGCCCTGTTCACCGGCCCACTTCACCAGCCTGTGGGCGTCAAAGGTGTTGCGAGTGTGACGTTCCTGTAGCTTCTCGAAGTTCAGTCCCAGCCCCTTGGCAATATCCATCATCTGCGCCTGATTGGCTCTCATCTCGTCCTCGCTGCGGCCGTATTTGCGGCTCAGGGCGGGCAGGATGGGTTCGCCGTCACCGGATGGGTCCGGGTTCAGCTCAAAGGCATGCCATGCAACAGTGAAGTCCATGTCGTCTTTCAGGGCGTCCATCGCCTTTTCCAGGCGGGCATAACCAATGGCGCACCAGGGGCACGCAATATCGGAAACAATGTCGATGGCTATTGGGGTCATGGTGGCTCCTGTGTGTAAGGGCGAATAAGGGCAGGGTACCTGAAAGTTAAGCGGATGACTGCCCGTGCAGGCTTTTGGCCGTCCGGGCGCGCGGACACCTCTGTCCGGCGTTCCGGGCATATCGTTATTCGGAACAATCCCTGGGATGAGGGAAATCAGCAACCTGCAATCCTGGCACGTATCTTTCAGTTGCAACACTGCCGAACAATAAATCCAATAAAAGGAGCTCAAGATGTTCCAACTCATCGCACGTCAGGTGCGCGGTGGCACGCTATCGGCATTGCTGGCCTCCGCCGCCCTGATGATTCCTGCTCTTCCCGCGGTCGCGGGCCAGACAGATTCCTATACCCTGCCACAACAATCCTACAATCAGTCCAGGGCCCGTAACTACAAGGTGTACGTGCCCTCGAACGTGCAATCGCCTGCACCCATGGTGATGGCATTGCATGGTTGCAAACAGACCAACAACGACGTGCTCAATGACTGGGGGCTGAAAGCCGCAGCCGATGAGTACGGATTCATTCTGGTTGCCCCCTTCATTACCAGCTACGACGGGCTGCGTAATGAAAACTGTTGGGGCTTCTGGTTTGATCACCATCGCCATGAAGGCGCTGGCGAAGTGGAGGACCTGCACCAGATTGCACAGGCTGTTGAATCCAATTACACCATTGACGCCAATCGCCGTTATATCACCGGCCTGTCTTCCGGCGGTGCCATGGCAACCGTAGCCTCGGTGGCCCATAACGAATACTGGGCGGCGGCCGCGCCTGCCTCGGGCCTGCCGTACGGTGAGGATTCTGCGTCTGTCTCGTTGTCCGGACAGTGCCCCGGTAGTGCGACGTTTCACAGCGTATCGCGGGTATCCTCCGACATGCAGTCGGAGGTGGACGACCAGTATCCGATCCCGCTCATGGTGTTGCAGAACGAGAACGACTGTACCGTGCTGAAAGAGGCGGCTGATAACACCCGGGATGCGCACCTGCAGGTGTTTGGCGAGTCCGGGTTCCAGACCACGGGCCAGGCCTACGCCTCGTCAGTCGCCTGTTCACCCTATTATCAGAACAACCACAGCTGCGAGCACATCCGTTATACCCAGGATGGCACCAACGGAGCGCGTTCGGTGGTTGAAACCGTCTACCTGGACGGCCCCCTGTCGACCCCCAATACCCAGGATACCAATCATGGTCACTACTGGGTTGGCGGAGAGCATGGTAATAATGGCAAATGGTCCGTGAGGGTGGGGCCAAGCTATCCGGATATCATCTGGGATTTCTTTAACCGCCACAGCCGCGATGGAACCGAGCCCGAGGGTTTTCCGGTCATCACACTAATCGGCGATAACCCGATGACCGTGGCGATCAACACCACGTTTACCGATCCGGGTGCCACCGGGCAGGATGCCGAGGACGGTTCACTGACGGTAACGGCTGACTGCAGTGCGGTGGATACGTCAACGGTCGGAACCTACACCTGCGACTACAGTGCGACTGACAGCGACAGCAATACCACGACGAAAAGCCGTCAGGTCGAGGTGTATGACCCCAACGCACCTACCGAGACCTGCGAGCAGGCGACAGCGTCGCCCAATGCCCACATTTCGGCAAACCGGGCCTACGCTGGAGGTAACTCCAACCTGAGGGCCTATGCCAGTGGCGACGACATCGACATCGGGGGCTCCTTCGACACCTGGAGCAATGTCACCCTCTATGAGGGCGATCCGGGGCTCTGGTATACGTCCGAACCCAGCGCTTGCAGCGGAACCGGCGGAGGCGGTGATGGTGGTGGCTCCGGCGGCGATGTCACCTGCCAGGACTGGAACGATACCCATCTCAACCATGATACCGCTGGCCGGGCGTACTATTCAGGGGGGTACTACACCACCGGTGGTAACGATTACCTGGGCGCGGTATCCGGCACCTACAGCTGGGTGAAGGAGACCGACAGCGGCGTGTTCGAAGCCGGCCAATGTAACTGATCGCCATCGAAGACAGGCGATCACAGGGGGCGGGAAACCGCCCCCTGTTTCGTTGTTATTCCAGAATAATTTCGCGGGTGGTGAGTGATCGGAATTCCCCGGGCTTCAGCGTTGGGTCCAGTGTTATCGCACCCATTTGTTCCCGGTGCAGGCTACTCACACGGTTGCCCGTTGCGTGGAACATACGCTTGATCTGATGATAGCGGCCTTCGTAGATCGTTACCCTGGATTCGTTGGCAGACAGTGGTTCCAGGCGCGCAGGAGAGGTGGTCAGTTGTTCGTATTCGAACCAGATTCCCTGTGCGAAGCGCTCTATGGCATCGGTTGAAACCGGTTCGACCGTGGTGACCCGATAGACTTTGGGGAGCTTTACCCTGGGCTCCGTAAGCCTTCGTGACCAGGTTCCGTCATTGGTCAGTATCAACAAACCGGTGCTGGCACGGTCAAGCCTGCCGGCAATGTGAAGGTCTTTTCGCAGTTCCGGGTCGATCAGCTCCATTACGGTTTTGTGAATCTTGTCCGCCGTGGCACTGAGGTATCCGGCCGGTTTGTTCAGCATCAGGTAGTGGGCCCGGTCCCCGTGCTGGATAACCCTGCCGTTGCAGGCTACAGTGCTGAAACGGTCGACTTCCCAGGCTGTCTCCCTGCAGATACAACCGTCCACTGTAACCGTTCCGGCCGCGACCAGGGCGTTGGCCTGCTTGCGGCTGACACCGTTTTGATTACTGAGAATTCGGGAAAGCTTCATAGTGGCAATGTTATAGTCTTTCCGACTTTCTCCGTGATTCCCAAACCTGGGTGATGATAACACCGTGGCTCAACGATCCGTGATCCAAAAATCCCTGCGCGCGCTTGCCTGGTTACTGGTGGGCTTTTTGCTGCTGATAATCGCATTGATTGTCCTGCTACGGTTCGTGAATCCGCCGACGTCCACCTTCATGCTGGGGCATCTGTTTTCCGGTTCCAGCCACGAGCTCAGACAGGAGTGGGTTAGCCTGGACGAGATATCACCCTGGGTACCGTTGGCAGTGGTGGCCAGTGAGGATCAACGCTTTCCGTACCATCAGGGGGTGGATTTCAGCGCCATTCGCAAGGCACTTGCGGAATACCGTGCGGGCCAGGGTTTGCGGGGCGCCAGCACCATCACCCAGCAGACGGCAAAAAACCTGTTCCTGTGGAACGGGCGCAGTTTCGTGCGCAAGTCGTTGGAGGCCGGGTTGGCGCTCGGTATCGACGCTATCTGGCCGAAGTGTCGGATCATGGAGGTGTACCTGAATATCGCCGAATTCGGCCATGGGATCTACGGTGTTGAGGCTGCCAGTTGGGCCTTTTTCGGCATCCCCGCCAGCCGGCTGTCGCAAACCCAGGCAGCACGGCTTGCTGCGGTTCTTCCCAATCCGAAAGTGCTCAGTGCCGCCAGCCCCTCGTCCTATGTATGGGAGAGGGTGGCCTGGATTCGTGGGCAGATGGCTCAGCTGTCCGGGTTGCATTATCTGCGTGGACTGTATAATTAAGAGTTTCGTTTCTCTCAACGTCCAACATTCTATCAATGTAAGAGTCTGCCCGTGATGTCACTGAACCTGGCCTTGTTGTCTGCGTTTATCCCAACCTTCTTTGTGGTGTCCATTACGCCGGGTATGTGTATGACCCTGGCGCTGTCCCTTGGTATTACCATTGGCGTGAAACGGGCGCTGTGGATGATGGCCGGGGAGCTGGTTGGCGTGGCGGTAGTGGCGACTGCGGCGGCAGTAGGTGTGGCAACCTTCATGTTGAAGTACCCGACGGCCTTCGACGTATTCAAGGTTGTAGGCGGCGCCTACCTTGCCTGGCTGGGCATCCAGATGTGGCAGTCCCGGGGCAAAATGGCCATGCCGGAGGAGGATTCGCAACCGGTGGAGAGTTCAAGGGTGCAATTGGCGCTCCAGGGGTTTGTGACCGCTATTGCCAACCCGAAGGGCTGGGCGTTTTTCATTGCGCTATTGCCGCCGTTTATCGACAGTAAACTGCCAATGGCGCCACAACTCACGGTTCTCATCCTGATCATACTGGCCCTGGAGTTCCTCTGCCTTCAGCTCTATGCCCATGGTGGAAAGACTCTGCGCAAAGCGCTAAAGCAGGGCGGTGGTGTTCGCACGGTTAACCGCGTGGCTGGCAGTCTGATGGTTCTGGTGGGTGCCTGGCTGGCGTTCGGTTAGGCCGGTCAGTTACTGGCGTAGCGCTGGTGAAGGATTCCAACCCGTTCCACGTAGGCGCGGGTTTCCGCGTAGGGCGGTATGCCACCATGGCGCCCGACAGCTCCAGGGCCGGCATTGTAAGCGGCCGTTGCCAGCTTGATGTCACCGTCGAAGCGCTTGAGCATACGGGCCAGGTAATTGACTCCACCGCGAATGTTCTCCGGGGCAACCATGGCATTACGAACACCCAGCTCCTCTGCGGTGGCAGGCATTAACTGCATCAGCCCCTGGGCTCCCTTGGGCGACAGGGCTTTGTCATTAAACGCCGATTCTGCATGGATGACGGCCCGAACCAGAGCGGGGTCAACGTTGAACTCCCTGGCGGCCGTCTTGATCTCATCCCGGTAGGGCGACAGGAACAGCGGTGTGGTGCGCCAATTCACGTTGGAATCCGGGTCACAGGCGTAGCAGTGGAACCGGATGACATCGAAATTCAAGCTGGCGGGCTGGATACCGCTATAGGCAACCACGCCATTGTCGTCGGTATAACGATAAACCACTTCGTCTTTTGTCGACGCACGCTTCTCGCCATTGCCCTTAACGTTAGTGTATTCCACCGTACCGTCGGCGTGCACAATGCGTTTGATACTGTCCGCCAATACAGGCGCAGCAAAGGCCAGTAGCAGAAATGCCAGCGAGGAAGTGAGAAGGGTTTTGCCGCTTATCATCGTTGACTCTTGGAGTGCATGATCAAGAACGCCGCCTGCATTCGTGAATAACAACCGTAAGGCGGATTATACGGCGTTAATTGGCTGAAGAAACCGCAATGTTTGTCGGAAAAGTGTTACTTTTCTCAATATAGTCGGTCAATTCTCATTGTTGGCGAAATCCCGGAGACTCTGTGCCCTTGAATATGTCCCGCAGCAACGTTGTACTCATCGGAATGCCCGGCAGCGGTAAAAGCACGGTTGGGGTGCTGCTGGCAAAGCAGCTTGGTTTAGGGTTTATTGATACGGACCTGCTGATTCAGGAGGAAGCGGGCCGCACCTTGCAGGATATTGTCGACGGCGATGGCTATCAGGCGCTAAGGCGAATCGAGGAGCAGGTATTGCTGAGGCTGGATGTGCGGCGTCAGGTGATATCCACGGGCGGTAGTGCTGTCTACAGCGAACCTGCGATGACTCACCTGAAAGCTGATGGTCTCGTGGTGTTTCTTGATATTCCGCTGGAGGTGGTCGTTGCGCGGATAGGGGATTATAGCGCCCGGGGCATCTCCCGGCGACCGGATCAGTCGCTGGAACAGCTGTTTTGGGAACGTTTTGAGCTTTACTCGAGGGCTGCGGACGTGACGGTAAATTGTGTTGGCAAGAGTCAGGAGGATGTGTGCGATGACATATCGTCGGTGATACTGCAGATGCCGGCGACACGTTAAAAACATGCCGCCGGACGCGAAGGCTTCTAGGGTTTTGGTCCTTTGCCCCGAAGCGCATTGGCCACCAGTGAAATAACCAGCAGAACCAGAAAGATAAAGAACAGAATTTTCGCAAACCCTGCGGCTGTCCCCGCGATACCACCAAAACCAAGTACACCGGCGATTACCGCGACGATCAGGCATACAATAGCCCAATAGAGCATAGTATTTCTCCCGTTGTGTGACGTCACTTTCAAAGTGGCACATGGACGTTAAAGCCACAAATAGTGGAAGTCCGAAAACGCTTCGCAAGAGAATGATTTGTGCTGCAAACGATTGTTTTGTTGGCCTAAATACCTTTATTGTCGATTGATTAAGCTTTGCTAAGGTGCGGTTTGGCGCCGAAGGTTGTTACTGTCTACCAAATAATATCGGGAGAATTTCAATGATCTTCAAACAACTCGGCTATTCACTGGCCGTCGTTCTTGCACTTGTCATGTCCGGTTCGCTGCACGCGGAATCGTCCGGGGATTCGTCGGTTGAGTCGTTGAAAAAAGAAACCCGCGAACTTGGTCAGGCGCTGAAAGAGTTTGGTGCGGACCAGAAAGCGGAGGCGGAAACAGCGATTGAAAATACGCTTTCGGCTTTGGACAAGCGCATTGACACGCTACAGCAGGAACTGGATCAGAACTGGGGCGACATGAGTGACAAGGCCCGGGAACGATCCAGGAAAAGTCTTGAGTCCTTGCAGGAGCAGCGGCAACGCGTCCAGCAATGGTATGACGAGCTGCAGGCCAGTTCATCCTCTGCCTGGGAACGTGCCAAGCAGGGTTTCTCCAATGCCTATGAGGCACTGTCGGAACAGTGGAATGAAACCGAACGTAAACTGACGGACGACTCGGACAAGAAGAAGGACAGCATTTAGCCGGCTTTCAGGAATTGCACCGGTCATACAGGGTCACATTGATCATCTGTACCGGTTGTTAATTTCATTTTCTGTATCTGTTTTGTTTGCCAATCACGGGTTACAGTGGGCAGACTCACATTCGTCTGCCTCTCGGTTAACCGTATGCCCCCGATTTTCTATTCGTTTTTTGTGCCGGCGCTCTTTGTTTGGCTGTGGAGCACGGGCTTCATTGGCGCCAAGTATGGTTTACCCTTTGCTGAGCCGTTTACGCTCCTGCTGATACGCATGCTGTTTACGCTGGTACTACTCAGCGTACTCGCCTGGATAATGAAAACCCGCTGGCCTGGTTGGCGTGGTGCCGGTCATCTGGCAGTCACCGGCCTGCTGGTGCATGGCTGTTACCTGGGCGGGGTTTATTACGCGATCCAGGGGGGCATGCCATCGGGAATCGTGTCGCTTATTGTCGGCCTTCAGCCGCTGGTAACGTCGGCCGTGGCCATTCTGGTGCTGAAGGAAAGTGTCTCGAGTCGGCAATGGCTGGGCCTGGCACTGGGTCTAGTCGGTGTAACACTGGTGCTGCTGGAAAAGTTCGGCGGTGATGCTTCCGCCTCCGATTTCCCGCTTTGGACCTTGCTCTGGGCTGCGCTGTCCCTGGGCGGGATATCCTTGGGCACCGTGTACCAGAAACGTAATGGCACTCAGTCGGATCTCGTCGCAGGTACGTTCATTCAGTACAGTGCTGCGGCAACGTTTTTCGCCGTTGGCGCTTTTGCATTTGAAACTCGCGAGGTGGTGTGGGCTCAGCCATTGATCTGGTCGATGGTCTGGCTGGTGTTCGGTGTTTCCATCGGGGCGATTCTGCTGTTGATGTGGCTGATTCGACGCGGTGCAGCCTCGCAGGTGGCCAGTCTTTTCTATCTGGTACCGCCCGTAACGGCGTTGGAAGCATACTGGCTCTTCGATGAAAGGCTGGGCGTACTTGCGATGATTGGGGGTGTGATCTCGATCACGGGGGTTGCGCTGGTGGTAACGCAGCAGCGAAAACAGGCGGCCTAGTTCCAGGGGTTCACCCGGAACAGGGTGCCCAGGCCGGATTGCGAGGTGAGTTTGCCACACAGCCTCAGGCCCTCCCAGAAGCTGACCTGATTGGCGGTCAGTACCGGTTTGCCCGCCGCTGCCTCCAGGTCTTCCAGCCAGGCGGCGGAATGCAATGCGGTATCGGGAATCAAGACCGCATCTGCGTCCGGGTGGTCATTGTCCGTCGCGAACCGCAGTACGGCCTCTTTCTCCAGCGTGCCGACCTCCGCCGCCGTAATAATGTCGCGACAGGTTATGTGCACTACCTCGATATCAAAGTGCTCCAGAAACGTTTGGAACAGTAGGGCTATGTCCCGCGGGTAGGTAGCCGCGATGGCGACCCGCCTGGCATTGATGGCGGTAACGGCCCTGGCGAACGCCATGGCCGTGGTAGAGGCCGGAATGTGAAGCAGGCTTTCGAGCGTTTCGATCTGTTCCCCTATACCGTCGATGCCACGAACGAAACTGGCACTGGTGGAGGTCCATAGAACGGCTTCCATATCCGCACTTTCAAGGTGTCCGGCTCCTTCCGTAAGGCGCGCCGGGCTTCCCATTTCGGTGAGAGCTTCAACGGTATGTGCATCCTCATCGAACGCCGTATGTATGACTCTCACCTCAGCCGGTGGCGAGATCATTCCGGCCAGACGTGGGTAGTCATCCTCGGCAGCGTGTCCAGGATAAAGAAAGGCAAGGCGGGGAACCGGTGTGTTCTTGTCCATGCCTGAACAGTATTAGAGTTCTGGTTGCGTTGGCAACCGGTTGTGTCTCATTGGCTGAGCAAGTAGATCACAATACCGGCAAGCAGGGCCGAGATGCCTTGCCAGAAGGCAACGGGATTGCGTTCCAGCAGTGGTGGTCGGCTTTTGTTGAGGTAATCCTGGTTGGGGTGCCTCAGGTCGAATGTGAATTCCGAGAGTTCCTGGTACCGCTTGTCCGGGTTTGGGTGTACCGCCTTTTTGATGGTCGCATCAATCCAGGCTGGAATTTCCCGATCATCATCCAGAACGGAGGCGTAGTTAAGTCTGCGCATGGCAGAGGCGGTACGGGATTTGGCCACCTGGGTGCCGTAGGGAAATCTGCCGGACAGCATGTGATAGGTGAGGACACCCAGTGAGTAAAGATCTGCGCAGGTGGTGCCGGTTTCGCCCATGAAGTATTCCGGCGCCATGTAGAGTGCGGTTCCGGGTATCTCGTTGGGTTCCAGAATGGTGGCTTCTGCGATGCCGGCCACCCGGGCGGATCCGAAATCGATGATTTTTACCGTGCCGTTGGTGTCGATCATGATGTTATCGGGCCGGATATCCTGGTGCAGTATTTCCATGCGGTGTAACGCATAGAGCCCGCGGGCTACCTGCGCCACGATACCTCGCACGGTTTCCAGGTCTGGCTTGGGGTTGTCGATTAGCCATTGTTTGAGGGTCTGCCCCTCGATGTATTCCGTCACCGTGTAGAGGTAATTGCGCTGCCGGTCCTGAATGCCGGCCTTGAGAACGTGGGCACTGTTCACGCGCCGTGCGATCCACTCCTCCATCAGGAAGCGCTCAAGGTATCCCGGGTCGCCTCTCAGGTCGATGGAAGGGATCTTCAGGATGACCTGTGTGTCCGCTTCAGTGTCCAGCGCCAGATACACATGGCTGCGGCTAGTAGCGTGTAATTCCCGGAGTATGGTGTAGCCGTCAAAGGCCTGCCGTGCTTCCAGTATTGGTGGAAAAGGCAGTGCTTCCACCTGCCGGGATAGTTCTGCGGTTTTCCGATCCGGCAACTGGTCCACGCGAATAATCTGCACGCTGAGGTTGTCGTCACTACCGCTGTCATAGGCGCCTTCGACCACCGCTTTCGCAGCGGCGTCCAGGTCTGATGAGTATTGGCTGATGATGTTTATAAACTGTTGCGCACTGGCATGTTCGTATACACCATCGGTGGCGAGGATAAAAATGTCCCCTTCCTGCAGCGGCAATGACTGGTGATCAATTTCCAGCAGTGAGTCCACCCCCAGTGCCCGGCTCAGGTAGTTCTCCTCTTGGGAAACCCACAGCCGGTGATCGTTGGTGAGCTGTTCCAGGGCATGTGCCCGCAGTCGGTAAATCCGGGTATCACCGACATGAAACAGATACGCGGTGGAAGCCTTTATGACCAGAGTGCTCAGAGTACAGACATAACCTTTGTCTTTTTCGTATCGGTACGGGCCATTGCGGGTCTGCGCATGCAGCCACGAATTGGTGGCAGTCAGAACTCGCTCGGCAGATTTACGCACCGACCAGGCCTCTGACGTGCAGAAATAGTCGTCAAGGAAGCTTTTGACGGCAGTTTCGCTGGCGATGTGGCTGACGTCGCTGCTGCTGATTCCGTCGGCCATGGCGAAGGCCATGCCTTTCATCCCGAGGCGTGGCTCGGCGGGCATGGTGCAGCCGTGGAAATCCTGGTTGGATGGTTTACGGCCTCTGTCGGAGTGCTGTCCCACAGAGACCTTCAGGTGATTGCTCACGGGACAATCAGGCAGGTACGCGATCAGCGCTGGCGGTTTTAGTGGCCTTGCGTTTGGCACCGGTGCGGATGTGCGTGGTGTACAGGGTCAGGCCGGTAAAGGCGAGGCCGCCAACGAGGTTGCCCAGCACTGTGGGGATTTCGTTCCAGATCAGGTAGTCCATCACTGAGAAACCGCCGCCGACAATGATGCCAAACGGGAACAGGAACATGTTCACAACGGAATGTTCGAAACCCATAAAGAAGAACAGCATGATTGGCATCCACATAGCCAGCACCTTGCCGCCGACATTGGTCGAGATCATGGCGCCGACCACACCCATGGAGACCATCCAGTTACACAGCATGCCGCGGATAAAGATGGTAAACCAGCCGGCTGCGCCGTATTCCGCATAACCGAGAGTACGGGCTTCACCAACGCCGGCAATTTTTTCGGCGACGGCTCCAGGCTCCGTGTTAAAACCGTAGGTGAAGATAAACGCCATCATGAAAGCGACCGTCAGCGCACCGGCGAAGTTGCCGACAAAGACCAGTCCCCAGTTTCTGAGAATGGCGTTGGGGGACACGCCGGGACGCCTATCCAGAAGGGCCAGCGGAGTTAACATGAAGACCCCGGTAAGAAGGTCGAATCCCATCAGGTACAGCATGCAAAAACCGACGGGGAAGAGCACGGCTCCGAGCAGGAAGCTGCCGCTCTGCACCGCAACGGTTATCGCAAAAACGGCGGCCAGAGCAAGAATAGCGCCAGCCATGAACGCGCGTATCAGCGTATCTCGGGTCGACATGTGAACCTTGGATTCACCCGCGTCTACCATCTTGGTGACGAACTCTGACGGAACTAGATAGGACATTCTTGATTACCTCATTCAACGGTGATTATTCCCGGGCATAAAAAAACGGCGTCCACACGCAACCCGAGTGTCAGGTTCGTGAGGACGCCGTTGTCCAGATAGTGTTCGATCTTCTGGGAACTTTGAGGGCCCAGTGTTTGCTGGTTAATGTCGTCCAGTCCTACGCAAGACCCATGCCTGAATCTTCCGTGGGAACAAAAGCCGTTTAAAATTATTAAGGTAGGGGTGGTGGCTTTGATGAACCGGTAGCCGGGCAACGGGGCAAGAGCCCTGGATTGAACCCAACGTGATTCAAATTAGTGCGAATAGAGCGCGTTTGCCCCGAAACGGAACCCGTTCTGAAATAGCCCTTGAACAAGTGTCAGAAGGTGGTGTCCAGTACGGTTCCCATTTTTTGCTGGCCCAGTGCATTGTCGAACGACGTTCCGTGCCAGGCTGGATGGCCTGCAATCATGACCAGGGACACCACACCATCGGTGCGGTTAACGAGTTGCTCGTGCTGAAATGCCTCCCGGTACTGACGTTGCACCGTATTGTTGTGGTTCATGCGGCGCAGGGCTGACGGGTCTACCAGGATAAGGTCGGCCTGATCGCCCACTTCGATGCCGCCCCCTTTGACGCCAAACACACGAGCGGGGTCTCGGGTGAGACGGCGTACCATATACGCTACATCTATATCGCCGCCGTCAGAGGCCAGTTTCAGGGCTCTGAGGTTGCCGTCGTAAAAGGCCATGTTGGTGAGATGGGCACCACTGTCATTGAAGCCCGGCAGCAGTTGCCGATCCATCAGCAGGTTGCGGACAACGCGTTCGTTCCGATTCGCGGACACGGTATACCAGCTCAGATCACGGTCGAACGCCCGCAGCATCGCCAGCACGAAATCGCCTTCGTCCTTCACCCCAGAGAAGTGGTCTTTCAGCAGGGCCCGTTCCGCATCGCTGCCTTCGAGTGGTTTTCCTGCGTTGGCGGCATTCACCCGAGCGAAGACATCGGCAAAGGTATGGCCTTGCCATTCTCTCAGGGGGCATACGTCGATGGTCATGTCCGCCAGGGTACGGTTGAAGGCGTAGTCCTCCAGGCGTACCAGCCGTTTGAGGCGCTTGAGGCCAAAACCGGTTTTGCCGCTCATCCACATGGCTTTGAACGACGCGATGTAGGCTGGATCGTTGAGGATTTTCAGCCGGCCTTCACGGTCCTCCAGTTCGGTCTCATTGAGAATACGCAGTTCCTCAATCTCCTCGGAGAGCGGCGTTACGGCGCCGTCGGACCATACCTTGAAGGGGGCGGCCAGGGCCTGCAGGTGGAAGTCACCCCGCAAAAGTCGGGAATTGAGAACCCGGGCCAGCAATCTCGCCAGCCGCACGATCTTGCGGTTGCTTTGCACATCCAGGGCAGCCACCACCGTTGTTCTGAGTGGTTTGCCGTGGAGTAGGCCACAACTGAGCAGAAAAGTCTTGATGGTGCCCATGGTGCTGTCTTTCGGTGGCGTGGCCTGCCAGACACCGCCCTTGCGCCGTACCACGTCCGTCAGCCGTTTGATTTCCGGGTATTTGGCGAACTGCGTGGGTATGGTCTTGCGGGTATTGGGCTGGTTGGCCAGGTAATGGAACGGCAGGGCATCGGTGGAGAATCCGGCATAGCCGTCATCCATGGCCTGCTCCAACAATGCCTCCATGGCCTTGAGTTCGTCTTCCGTGGGGTCGCGGGAAATGCTGGCGTCAAACCCCATGACCTCAATCCGCAACATTGAGTGCGGCACCATGGTGACCAGATTCGGGCCCAGGCTAAGTCTGTTCAGATGCTGGATGTATTCCTTCGGGTTCTTCCAGTCCACTCGATCGGCGGTCGCCCGCAGGACGTCCTTGGGAATGTTCTCCACTCGGGCGTAACAGTCCACAATCGGGTCTGCACCGTCCTTGCGCTGTGCGCCAAACGCCAGCCCCAGGCTACAGTTGGCAATGACAACCGTGGTGGTGCCATGGCGCACGGATTCGGGCAGGCCAGGGGCAACCTCCAGCTCCAGGTCGTAGTGGGTATGAATGTCAAACAACCCTGGCATGGCCCAGCGTTCAGTGGCATCGATGACCTTGTGCGCTTTTTGCGGATCAAGGTCCGGCCCTCGTGCTGCGACCCTGCCATCTGCGATGGCGATGTCTTCGCGGACCGGTAATTCGCCAATACCGTCGAAGACCTTGGCACCCTGGATCAGATAGTCCCAGACTGTATCGGGTGTGGTATCGCTCATGCGTGCCTCATGGTTTGTTGTTATGGTTCTCCCTAGAAGCCAGACGGGGTGCTAGGGCCTGATCTCGGTGGTGCTACCGGCCGGATTGGCGGGCTCATCCTTGGCTATAACATAGATGGCGCCGAGCACGATGGCCAGGGCTGCGATCAGAACGCCGGCGGCGCCGATAATCATTTTGGGCCTGGAGCTCTGAAGGCTCCCGCATTCCGGGCATTTAGGCGTTTCGGTGGGAAGGCTGGCTCCGCAGTTGGAGCATTGGGTCTTTGCCATGTTGTCTGTCCTCTTGGTGATGACGGGTCACAGGCATAGGGTGACATGTACCGAGTTAAGGCCAGAAAGCATTAGGGATAAATCCGTAGTGACCCTGAGTCAGAGCGCAAACACCGCCACAAGGGCGGTGAATACTGCCAGGGTGCCCACGATCACCAGGAATTGCATCCAGGGGAACCGCGGCTTTTGCTGAACGTTCAGTTCGGATTCCAGGTGTTCCCTGAGCAGTTGGGTATTCCGGACATTGGCCTTCCAGGCGAAGTCGAAGACGTCGCCAATGACCGGAACAAGGCCGCCGAAAAAGTCGATCAGCATGTTCCTGGCCATTTGCTGTTTGACCCGGGGGCTGGCTCCGGCACGGTGCGCTTCCAGGAGTACGTAGCAGGACATGAGCAGCCCGGTCAGGTCGCCGAGTACCGGAACAAGGCCGATGATGGGTTCCAGCCCGATCCGAAAGCGCGTGAAGGGTATGCCAATAGCGTTATCGGCCATCTGACTGAATCGGTTCAGGCGGGCCAGAGCTGCCTGTTTCTCTTCCTGGCTTACGGGCGTTGACATCCCATCAATCCCAGGATTTTTCCTTGAGCCGATAGAACTCCTCGACCACGGCATCCATGGCACCGGCGTCATAGTCACGAAGGCCACTGACCACAAGCTTTTTGGAAACCTCGCCGGCAACGTTGCCGTCTGAAATCAGCCGGTAGTCCAGTGAGACATTGCCACGCTTTCCGTCCGGCTTCAGCTCCGCGTTATGGAGTTCAAGGTCGGGGCTTGGCGCATCAAGCGTATCCAGGGCCAGGCTCATGCTTTGATACATGATCATTGGCCGGTCCGGATTGAACATCACGCCAGCATTTTCCATCAGCGGTTTGAGCGTATGGGGGAAGTTCTTGCCGGACGCGGCCACGTAGCAGCGAGTGAAGTTCTCAATCACGGTGTCATCGTGAGTCCGCTCACCACTGCGTTCCACCTCGATGTAGACCTTGTCATTCTGATCGTAGACGCGGATCAGGCCGTCGTCGTCCTCGCGGAAGTCCAGTGGAACATTTTCGCCGAGCAGGCTGCGAAAATGGAAGGTCATCTGTCGGGACAGGCCGAAGTGTGACAATAACAGGGCAAACAACAGGTCTCCGGGAACACAGAAACGCCGGGCATCCGGATTGTGGATCGGATTAAAATCACCGGCCACTTCCTTGGCAAATCGACTGGCCTGGGTCGCGCTGATCAGTACGAGTCCGTTCTGGGTGGCGTGGTAGCGTTCAAGAAACATGCGTTACCTTTTCGTTTTCGCAAATAGAGATGCCATGATAGTGGCCTGAAACGTCCTTTGCAGCAAGACACTACGAAACCAATGTCTAAGGCCTGGACGTAAATAAATGGTTTCGCTATGTCGCCCGGCGATGATGGCGGCCGGTTTGCATGTACACCAGAGTGCTCAGGCTGTGGGTACCCCGTCGGTATGGCCGAGTGATCGATCGGGCGAGACTTCATTTCGAACCAGTTGCTTCAGTTCCCGGATGTCGGGGAAGCCTTGCTGTTCCTTACGTGACCAGATGCGTTTGCCATTGACGTGAATTTCAAAAATTCCGCCTGTGCCCGGTATCAGGGTCAGTTCGTTCAGCTCCTCTTCAAAGGTGCTCAACAGTTCCTGGGCCATCCAGGCGGATCGAAGCATCCACTTGCAGCCCGTACAGTACGTGATTCTTACGCTGTTTGGCATGGGTGGTCTCCCGTTGATTCGGTGATTGTGGTGTTTCAGGCTTTTGCGGTGGCCCCCAGACTATCCATCCGCCGGGGTTTTGCAATACAGAATCCCTGCCCGAAATCTACCTGGATCTCTTTAAGCAGCTCCAATGTCTCCATATCTTCCACATATTCGGCGATGGTTTTCATGTCGAGGAAATGACACAACTCGGTGATGGATCGAACCAATGCGTAGTTGGTCAGGTTACTGGCCATGTCACGGACGAATATGCCGTCCACCTTGACGTAGTCCACCGGTAGTTTTTGCAGGTAGGCGTAGGAGGACAGGCCGGTTCCGAAGTCGTCCAGTGCAAACCGGCACCCAAGCCGCTTCATCTCGGTCATGAAATCGGCGGCGTAATGCAGGTTGGCAACGGCGGACGTCTCGGTGACTTCGAAACAGATCTGATGGGTGAGGGCGTTGTGCTGCTTCATCCTCGTTTCCAGGGCGAACAGAAAGGCGTCGTCACTCAATGATGCGCCGGAGAGGTTGATGTTGAACGTATGGATGCTCTCCATGGCGCCTGGGTGTCCTTCCATCCAGTCTATTGCTTCGTCAATCACCCAAAGGTCAACACGGGAACTCCGGCGGAACTGTTCCGCGGCCTCAATGTAACTTTGTGGGGAAATTTCCTGGCCGGAGGAGTTCTGAAGGCCTAGCAGCAGTTCGTACATGTCACCGTTGCTGCCATCAGTCAGGGGAAGGATCCGCTGTGCTCTCAGGTACAGGCTGCCATCGCGTATGCTGCGGTCAATTTCGGGTACCCACTGGGGGCCCGAGGTGGGCACTTGCTGGGATTGGTCCCGAACCAGTTCAACGCTGTTTCCGCCTTTCTTCTTGGCGGATTTGAGCGCCAGGTTGGCCTGGTTCATCAGTTCGCCGGCAGAGCGTAGGGTGTCTTCGAAAGGGCACACGCTCGCACTCAGGGTGGCGGAGAATTCGGTGTCGTCAACGGTATGTGACTCGGTTCGAAAGGCGTCACGCAGCCGTTCGGAGAAATCCAGTCCTTCCTCCACCGGCATCTTTTGGGCCAGCAGTGCGAATTCGTTACCTCCCAGTCGACCGATGCAGTGATCGCCGGAGTGTCCCGAAGCCTGATCCTGAAGCAGGGAGGCAAACCGTTTCAGGAGCTCGTCGCCGACGCCGGTGCCATAGGTGGCATTGATCACACTGAATTCGTCGATGTCGAACACCATCAGGGTATGACTACCGGGTTTGCCGTCCATTACGGACAGGGCCTGGGCCAACTGCTTCTCGAAATCATGCCGGTGAAGACATCCCGTGAGGGCGTCGTGAGTGGCTTCGAAGTTGAGCTTGCTGTAGACCCCCTGAACGATGTCGAACAGGCTCTGGTCGACAAAGGGAATGTCTCCCTGCTTGACGAGCCACGCGTCACCGCGGGCCAGTCTCGACACGAATTCGGAATATTGATAACTCACCTCACCCAGTCCCTGGGGCGAAAGGAACACAAAGCGAAAGACATCCTTGCCGCCCCAGACCAGTCGCATGCGACGTTTTTCACCATTGTCGAGGACAATCTCAACCCAATCGCCCACGCCAATTTCCTGGGCACGCCGGGCCCAGCGGGTGTCAACTGACTCTGTAGAGGCCTCCGCTTCCTCCAGCTGGCAGGAACCCGGGGGATAGGCGTCGAGAGTTACTGTTTCGGTCGATACCTGCTGATGCAATTCCCGGGTCAGCCTCGCCACCACATCGCGAACTGGAGACACTTCGCCAACCGTACGTAGTTCCCTGTCGATAAGCTGGATCAACGCGTCGCTTTCCAGTTCCCGCTCAAATGCGAGATCCTTGCTGGTTTCTCCGCCCGATAGCCAGAGGCGGATCTGCTCAACGATGTTAATGAAACTTGTGGCGGTTTGGCTCTCAGCGCCTTCCCGCAATACCGCCAGTACGATCAACTGCTCCCAGCCTGCGTTCAAAAGATCAAGCAGTACTGTTGGCACGGCTTTATCCGCCAGGATCATGTTCAGGCGTCGCTGCACGCCGAGCCGCGTCTGCCGCAGGCGCTCCTTGCCTTCCAGGGTCTTGGCGATACGTTCGGAGTTCCTCAGGAACGATTGTTCCTGGCGTTCTACCAGGCCCTGCAACCGGGTACCGATGGACCTGTAAAACGCTTCATCCCGTTCTTCCGTCTGGATGAGTTCATCGATAATCCCCGTCACCGTCTGTTCCAGGTTGCGGCTTGAACTCCGCTCGGCCAGGCAGAGGCGCATAAGATCGTTGACGATGGTCCTGGCCGGGTGGTTGTCGCGGTCCAGAAATTCAGAGGTATCGAGCAGGACCTCCAGAACCGGAAGTCTCAACTGTTCAAGCTGTTCCCTCAGCGTTCTGTTCAGCCCCTGTTCATGCTCCAGTGGGGCGAACAGACGATCCACGAGGGTGACTTTGTCCCACGTACCGTCATCAAGTGCCTGTTCCAGGTCCGGATTGGAAGATGCCAGATTTCGAATGGCCTCCTCCATGCTGGGGCCCGGCTCGCCCAGCACCTTGCGCAGATCGTCTCTGTGCGGTCGCAGTTCGGCGGTAAACTGTGGGTTGGTGCGTGGCCAGGTATCCCGCAGGTTACCCGGATCCTGTTGCAGGCTCATCAGTCGCAGTAACGAACGCCCAGGGGCAGAGGCGGGTGCCGCGGAATCTACCACCGATGCTTCAGGGTGGGGCGTCTCCGTTGGTGCTTCCCGGGCCTTATTGGATTCCCTCAGTGACCAGTTGGAAGGCAAGCTGGTCAGATCGAGCGCCAGCAGGCCCGCTGCACGAAGGTCGCGGTTCAGCGACTCTGCGGCTCGGGGCCAGAGGTCATCCAGCACGGTCTCGAAAGCAAGGTAGAGCGTGCCGCGATGCTGTCGGGCAATACCGAGTCGATCAATGGCGAATTGCAGACAGGTGCACAGTGACAGTGGTGAAAGAGGGTTGCTGCGGTCGCTGATATCGCAGGAAAAAAGCTGGTTGAGCAACTGGCTGAGCACGAACAGCGTATTGGTGTGTTTGCTGGCGAGCTCGGATGCCACCATTTGGAGTTCCAGCCAGTCCTCAAAAACATGCTGCTCCACGACCCTGAGTTCGCCGTTTTGGCTGTCGTTGTCCTTACTCGGGTTGAGCTGGTGGTCGAACGCTTGGAACTGCAGCGTAAAATCCCGGTATATCTGCTCCCCCCGACTGTTGAAGATAAAGCGCATGTCCTTCAGACGGGTGATCTCACGCACTTCCGCCGCTTGTTCAAGGTCGTCCCCGATACCCTCGCAGGCGTGGTCGATGAAGTCGGCTACCAGGGTGCCCAGCAGGCGCCGGGTGTGTTTTTGGTAGGTATCTCGCAACGACGGCAAGCTGGCGGAGGGTGGGGTGAGCTGATCAGGAATCCTTTGTGGCAAGCGTCGCAGATATTCAATGGTTTCCGCGTCGTGGGGATCACTGGTCATCCGCACACTGTCCCCAGCGGCAGCTTGTAGACCACCACTCACACGCGTGGGGTGATTGCCGTCAAACAGAAATAGTTCGGCGGGAGTGTGGTCCGACCCATTCAGGTGTTGTATCAGACCAGGCGAAGTGAGGTTCGCCAGTGTCAGTTGGGCGCCGTCGTCGCCGGACGAGGCCGCGACCAGTTCACATCCACAAGGAATAAAACCGCGAACAACGATGAGAGCGTTTTGACGGAGGCCGGTGATACGGGTCTGGCTTTCTGTCATAAACGGGGTCCCTGGGCAGGCCGGCTGCCAACAATTCCATAAACATGCATTCAGATTTTACACTTCTTCACACCTCACGGTAGACCAGTTTCAGCGGAAAATCTGTTTATTCCGATGGATAAGGTATTGACGGGTGTATTGGCATTATTGCTCAAAGTGACTAGCCTAAACTACCAATACCCCTACCCCTACCCATTGCGACGAGGACAAAAGCATGCCAGCCAAACCAGGCCCAGAAATGACCGGCCCGTTGAAGTTCATTAGACCGGTCTTGCAAGGCCTCCTTATGCTGGC
This sequence comes from Marinobacter sp. G5_S1_61_S3, assembly GCF_054968585.1. Taxonomy (NCBI): domain Bacteria; kingdom Pseudomonadati; phylum Pseudomonadota; class Gammaproteobacteria; order Pseudomonadales; family Marinobacteraceae; genus Marinobacter; species Marinobacter sp. G5_S1_61_S3. The sequence continues at coordinate 150,781 of NZ_JBQKUK010000007.1, forward strand.
GGTGGTGTCGTCGGCCGTTGCTGACGAGAAGCTGTATATCTTCACCGAGAACTACCCACCCTATAACGCGTCAACCACGGGGCAGGGCTTCGCCCATAATGAAGACGATATCACCGGTATCTGTACCGATATGGTTAAAACCATGATGGAGCGGGTGGACTACGAATACGTCATGAAGATGCGGGACTGGAGCCGTGCCTACGAATGGGTCCAGGGGCGGGAGAACCATGCTCTGTTCTGCACCGCCAGAACCGAGGAGCGGGAAGACGAGTTTCAGTGGGTCGGCCCGCTGGCGTCGATCAAGTGGACCCTGTTTGCCGCGCCCGATTCCAACATCCAGTTGGAGTCCCTCGAAGGTGCCCGGCAGTACAAGATTGCCGGGTACAAGGGTGACGTCATGTCGGACTATCTGGTGAGTGAGGGGTTTGATCTGGTCATGAATGTGTCCGGTGAGCAGAATCCTCGACGTTTGGTGCTGGGCCAGGCCGACCTTTGGGTGACAGATGGTCTCGTGGGGCCTCTGGTGGCGGAGGAAGAGCACGACATCACTGGCCTGAAACCGGTTCTCGTTTTCCGTGAGACGCCGATGTACCTGGCGGTCAGCAACGAAACGGCCCCGGCCATTGTGGAGGACCTTCAGGCAGCGCTTGATGAAGCGCGAGACAGCGGAGCCCTGGACAGTATCGCTCAACGCTACGAGCCTTGAGCGGTGGTAACAAATCCTTAACGCAACCAGTGGGGTTGTGGACAGCAGTAATGGCAAGCTTGTGCTAGCTTTTAACGTGTTTCCCGACGAATGCGGTGGCGTTAATGAGCAATCCCAAGCATACCCTTTTCTGGATGACGCTGTTCCTGGTGGTCGTTGTGGTGGTTTGTGCATTGATCCACAAACCATTGCAGGCCGCGTTTATGGCGAACTGGGTGTTCAACCTGTTAATTGTTTGTGTGCTGCTGGTTGGCATTGCCATCACCTATCGCCAGGTGTTTGTGCTGTTTCCGGAATTGCGCTGGATTGCGCAGTTCCGCACCGGCAACGCCGGGCTCTCCGTATTGCAGGAACCCCGTCTTCTGAAGCCGCTGGCGCGACAGTTGGATGACGACTCCAAGCGTGACCGCTTCTCGTTGTCCACCATGTCGTTGCGTACGGTGCTGGATGGCATCCACAGCCGCATGGACGAACAGCGCGAAATCACCCGCTATTTCATCAGTCTTCTCATTTTCCTGGGATTGCTGGGCACCTTCTGGGGCCTGCTTGGAACCATCAATTCCGTAGGTGCCGTCATTGTAAACCTGGACATGAGTCAGGAAGACTTCGGCAAGGTGTTTGCGGGCCTGCAGTCTGGGCTGCTGGAACCCCTGGAAGGCATGGGAACGGCGTTCAGCTCGTCGCTGCTGGGGCTTGGTGGCTCCTTGGTCCTGGGTTTTCTGGATATCCAGGCGGGCCACGCCCAGAACCGGTTTTACGACGGCCTGGAGGAATGGCTGACTGGTGTAACCAACCTCGTGGACCGGGTTGACGATGATCCGCGATAGCAGGCCAGCCCCATGATCGGTTCCCGGCGTCGAACCCGCAGCAGCATCAACGTATGGCCCGGATACGTCGATGCGTTGTCGGCACTGCTGATGTTGATCATCTTCATGCTGCTGATTTACGTGGTCAGCCAGCTGTACCTGTCGCAAACCCTCTCGGATCGGGATTCGGAACTGGCCAGGCTCAATAGCCGCTTGCAGGAAATTTCCCGGTTGCTTGGTCTTGAGCAGGAAGAGACCGCCGCCCTGGAAAACGAGATGGCTGCGGTCCAGAACCGCTTCAGCGAAAGCCTCGCGCTGAACGATACACTTCGTGAGGAGCTGGAGGAGGAGAAGGCCCGGCGGTTGGAGCAACAATACAATGCCGAGGCCCAGGCCCTGCGGGTTGAAGATCTTGGCAAGGCCGTCGCCAGGGCGGAGTCGGAGTTGGAGGATGAAGAGCAACTGACGGCTTCCCAGCGCGCAATCATCCAGCAGCTTTCGAACCAGATTGCGGCGCTGCAGGATCAGCTCGGCCGCATCACCGCTGCGTTGCGTTTACAGGAGGACCTCACCGCCGAGAAGGAAGCCGAACTTGAAGAGGTGGGAAAGCGCCTGAATACATTGCTTGCCGAACGAGTCAATGAACTGGAACGCTATCAGTCGGAGTTCTTCGCCAGGCTGCGGGATATTCTGCAGGATAACGAGAACATCCGCATTGTCGGCGATCGCTTCCTGTTACCTTCGGAATTGCTGTTTGCCTCCGGCTCCGCCAGCCTTGGGCAGGAGGGTCAACAGGAGCTGGACAAGCTGGCAGAAGTGCTGCTGGACGTGGTGGACGCCATTCCCGAGGATATCGACTGGATTCTGCGCATCGACGGCCACACCGACCGGATTCCCATCAATACCGAAGCGTTTCCCTCGAACTGGGAACTCTCCACGGCCAGGGCAGTCGCCGTCGTGCGCTACCTCGCCTCTGCAGGCGTTCCACAGAACCGCATGGTAGCTGCCGGTTTCGGGGAATTTTTCCCGGTTGCTTCGGGCGGTTCTGCCGAGGCGCTGCGACAGAACCGACGTATCGAGATCAAGCTGACAGACCGTTAAACGCTAGAGGCTGTGTCAGCCTGTCCGCCCGAAGAAACGTTCGAAGAACCCGGTTTCCCGCACGTCGGGAATGGGCAGGTCGGCGTTATCCTCAAGCGCCTTGCGCCAGAACTTCTCGGGGTCATCGAGGTGGGCAACTTTTTCCCGTTCCTGTGTGCTGTAGGAATTGTGGTCTCCACTGAGCCCGTGTTCCATGAGTTCCTGTTCCCAGAGATACAGGGCGCAGCGAACAACGCGAAGCAGCTTGTTATAGCTGTCCCTGCTGATGGTAATGGCCAGTTCGGCGGTCAGGTTGATATGCGCCTGAAGCGTGGCCATTTCCTCTTTGTCGAAAACAATACGGTGGCCCGTGCCTTTCTTGCAGGCCATACAGGTTTTTTCCAGGGATTTGATGCCTTCTGGCATGTCTCGATGGCCGAAGTCCTGCTTCTGCTTGTCGTCGACCGGGGCGGGGATCCAGCCATACTGGGGTGAGCGGGCCACGATATGGCCGGGAACATCGCGCCGGTAGGGCGGGAGTTCCGAAGTATCACTGTAGCCGTCAAACTCGATTCGCATCCACGACGCCATCGTCCGGTGGCGCAACATCATGGCCAGGGTGATGGCTGAGGGCATGATCTCCTCAAGTGATTCTCCGTCGTCCCGGAGCCGTTCGTCCAGATGATCAACTGCTGCTGACATGGCTGTTCTCCATTTACCACGGGCAGAAGGGCCCACCTCCTGCCTGGCTGTTGTTCTTGTCGGAAATTCTGTCCGGCGGCTTTACCGGAAGCATTGATTAAAAACTAGGCGCTTTCTGTCATTTCTTCCGTTGTAGAAAAGTAGCCAGTTTGTTACTGGAAGTAAGGGCTTCCCGGCAGGTATGCTCATACACCTTTGTATTCGCGAACCTGGCTCCCGGAACCTCGATACCTCTATGTCTGACTTGGCGTTGTACCAGTATGTCCTGATTGGCCTGATTTTTATCTGGAGCGGGTTTGTCCGTTCCGGGCTGGGATTCGGCGGGGCGGTGCTTTCACTGCCTTTCCTACTGCTGGTGCTGGACGACCCGCTGGTGTTCCTGCCCATCATTGCAGTGCACCTGTTGGTGTTTTCCTCCCTGACCATCTGGATGAATAATCGCAAGTCGTCGGGTACGGGTGATGATGACGCGGCGGTCGTGGGTACGGTCGATTGGCATTATCTCTGGCGGATTCTGGCGATCATGATCGTGCCCAAGCTGATCGGGGTGTTCGGACTGATCACACTGCCGTCAGAGATCATGAGCACGATTATCTTTGTGATCGTGTCCCTGTACTCCATCTCCTACATCCTTGACCGGCCTTTTCGCAGCGGCAGCCGGACTGTGGACGCGGTGTTTCTGATGGTGGGCGGCTACATCAGTGGTACGTCCCTGATTGGTGCCCCGCTGATTATTGCCGTTGTGGCGCAGCATCTGCCGAAAGAGCGCCTGCGGGACACCCTGTTCGCACTCTGGTTCATCCTGGTGGTGATCAAAATGGCGGCGTTTATCTGGGTGGGCGTCGACCTGCAGCTGATCCACCACCTGTGGCTGTTACCCTGCGCTGCCATTGGTCATGTCATCGGACTTTACGTTCACGACCGCATGCTGAAGGCGGAAACACCGATCTTCTTCCGGGTGCTGGGCGTTGTGCTGTTGATCGTCAGCAGCATCGGTATGGCGAGGGTGTTGTTTCCCGGCTAACCCAGCGTGGCGTCAAGGAACATCATGATGACGAAACCGCCCAGAAGCGAGAAGGTGGCCAGGGTCTTGAAGCGGCCACGATGGGTCTCGGGGATGATCTCATCACTGATAATGAACAGCATGGCACCGGCCGCGAAGCCGAGGGTCCACGGCATGATGGGTTCTGCCAGCCATACCATGGTGCTGCCGAAAAGCCCGCCAACGGGCTCGAGCAGCCCGGTCAGCACCGCGATCCCGAAGGATTTCAGGCGTGAGTGCTCGATGGCCAGCAGGGAGACGGCCACGGCCAGGCCTTCGGGGATGTTCTGAAGCCCAATGCCCACCGCCAGGGCCACCCCATTACCGATGTCACCACCGGCAAACCCGACGCCAACGGCCATGCCTTCAGGGAAGTTGTGCAGGGCAATGGCGATGATGAACAGCCATATCCGGCGTATACGTGCGCTGTCAGGGCCTTCCCGGCCCAGGGTGAAGTGTTCGTGGGGTAGCCGCTGATGAATGCTGAAGAGCAGGCCTGCGCCCATGAGAAGACCGGCGATAACCATCAACGCGGCGCTCCAGGTAGCGCCGGTGAGCTCCTCGCCGTATTCGATGCCCGGGAGTAGTAGCGAGAAGAACGACGCCGCCAGCATGACCCCCGCAGCTGCGCTGAGCATGCCGTCCTGCAGCTGTGGCGTGAGCTTTCTGACCAGGAATACACCCAGGGCGCCGACACCTGTCCCAAGGCCTGCCAGCAGGCTGGCAATCGACCCCAGCCAGACAACATTGACATCTTCCAGCATCGGTCTCCCTTAGTTCGTCGGTGGCGGCGTTACAGCGCCGTTAAACCTTGACCATGTTGATGGCAAGTTCCGCTACCATGGCTTATACCTTAGTACGTCAAAAATCCAAAACAGACTCAGGAAGACGGTATGCAATGGTTTACTGGTTGATGGCCAACCCCAACGCCGGGGAAAAGGACAATCGTGGCGCTGAGTTCTGGCGAAATTACCTGGAAAGTGCGGGCATTGTCGATATCCGGGATTGCAGTCTTGACGATAAGAGCTGGACCGAAGAGGTGGGCCCCAGGGACTTCATCCTCGCGGCTGGAGGCGATGGCTCAGTAAATGCGGCGGCCGGTTTTTGTCTCGATACCGGCGCTACCCTCGCGGTTCTGCCTTCCGGGACCGCCAATGATTTTGCCCGCAACCTGGGGCTGCCTGACGATCCCCAGCATGTTTGCAATCTGGTCTCGGCAGGACGGACCCGTATGCTGGACGTAGCCACCACCGATAACGGTCTGTTTCTGAACGTGGCTCATATCGGACTCGGCACATTGCCGGTTCGAGAGTCGTCGGCGGACGCCAAACGACTTCTCGGTCGCTTCAGCTATGGCGTAGCGTTGCTGCAGAAACTGCGGGTGTATCGGGGTTTCCATGGCCTCATCGAAACCGAGAAGGGAACCGTAGCCGGGCGATGGCTGACCATTGCGGTGTCCTCCGGTGCCTTTTTCGGCGGTGGCAACGAGATTCCCCAGGCGTCGGCAGGGGATGGTCAATTGGATGTCGTGGCCGTGAGGCCGCGTTCGCTGTTCCAGCTTTTCATGACTTTTTTGACGGTGCGGTTGAGCCGTAACTCTCCGAAACGAACCAGCACAGTGGTTCACCTCAAAAGCCCGACCGTGTCGATCACCACCCGTTCGCGCCGAACGGTCACCATGGATGGGGACATCGCCGGCGATACACCACTTCGTGCTCAATGCAGGCCAGCCTGCCTGAAGGTCATCTGTGAGGAACTGGTAACGACCTGAAGGCTTTGTCCTTCAGGTTCGGCTGTCCGTGCTCTCGAAAATCTTGTCCGCCGAGGCGGCAACAAAGCCACTGTAGAGCTCTCCGTCAGGCTTGGCATAGCGACGTGCGAACTCGTAGAAGCAGCTTGGTATGGCCGCCGTCTGATCCGTAAACCGGACGTCGGCGCGGTCCGCCATGGTGGAAGATTGTTCCAGCAGCTCTTCCGGAGAGCCTTTGATCTCACCTCCGGAACTGTTCACACGGTAACCGTTGTCTTTGAGGGTCTGATTGATTTCAGCCACGGTTTTGAATCGGCTGAGATGATTGATGCTCACCGTAAAGTGGTTGGCCCGATAACCCCAAGCCGCTACCCAGGCCGCGTATTCACTTTCCTCCAGCAGGGTCTGGTAGGTGGCGTGGTCGACATCCCAGTGACGACCGGAATAGAGAAAGTCGTCCCGGGTGACGGCGGTAGGGTCCATCTGGCTCACCAGGCCTTCCACAATGGATTGCAGCGACCCGGAACACTGATCAACCAGCAATTCGGAAATGAACACCTTGGGGGCAGTCGGATCTGGATGCTCGTAGTGTTTTGCGTACAGTTTCTTGGCGTCGAAGTGATAGTCGCCGCCTTCGTGATATCCCAGCGCCAGGAAGTGCGCGGCCAGTTTGTCCAGGTTTACCTTCTCGATGTTGAAGGTACGCAGGGCAATGTGGTCATTCACAATTTCGCCGCCCTGGGTGTCATCCAGCAACCGGTGGATATCCTGTGCCGAGGGTGTCACCTCGCAGTAATTGTCCCAAAGGTGGCGGAACAAAGTATCTCTATCGGTGTGCATGGATGGCCTCCTGTTGTTGGCGCAGTGGAATGGCTGTGGTCGCAGCTCCGCTCTGTGCGGCTGCAAGTTCCATGAAACGGACTTCTCCATCGTTGCGCAGATTAAGCGACTTTGCCAGTGCTGCCGGTACCTGCAGGAGATTGTGAGCAGGCAGGTATCGGGCAGCACTGGTGACGGTGGCGCGGAAATTCGCCGTTTCGGTATTGGTGATGGCCAACAGTCGGCCCTGGCCACCCCGGTTCCATTCCTCGAGCGTCGGTCGCACATCATCAACAATCTGGATACGGCAGCCGACGGACGTCGATACCGAGCGGATATCGGCCAGTCTCGCCTCAACGGTCGGGCCGGCATCAAACAGATCCACGTAACCATTATGGCGGAACCCTTCGGCTTCGAGCATGGCGAGGGCCGGACGGGTTTGCGGGTGTACCTGCCCGATAACAGCGCGGGCGTTTTCGTCCATCAAATGGGTGTAGAGCGGGTGTCGGGGCATCAGGTCGGCGATAAAGCCGTTGTCGCCCGTGCCCACCATGCGTGTCACCGTGCTGAAATCAAGATCCACGAAATGGGTCCGCAACCAATCCCAGAAGGGCGACTGCCCGCCTTCGTCCGAGATGCCCCGCATTTCAGCGATGACAGTCTCAGCAAAACGCTGCGGATGCTGGGCCATAAACAGAAAGCGAACCCGGGAGAGCAGCTTGCCCGCGTGCGCCCGCCGAAACCTGGGCCGCAAAAACAGTGTGCAGATCTCGCTGCAACCGGTGTAATGATTGCACATGTTGAGGACTTCCAGTCGGCGGAGCAGATTCAGTTCCGGCGAGTGGTGAACGACCTGGCTGCGATGATAATGATACAGAGGGCGTCGGATGCCTACAGAGGCTTCAATACCGGTGGTACCCATGATTTCGCCGGTTTCCGGGTCTTCCAACACGAACAGATAGCCTTCGTCGCCTGGGGTACCGGTATGGCGGTTAAAACTGTCCATGGAATGACGGATTTTCTGGGTCAGGAAATCACGGTCATCGACCAGTGAGGTGAAACCGGGGCCGGATTCCACGGCAATCTGCTGCAGAGCGGCGAGGTCTGAGAGGGCAACCGGGCGGATAATCATAGACATGTCCTCATCTGCTGACCGCTGGAAGCGGAGAGTGGCAGGGCCAGTATGATGGGGTGTAGTGCCATTTTGTAGCGTCAAAAAATGATAAATGATGATATATTATGGCAATTTGACCAGGAATGATGTCGATATGATCAGCAAGCAGGACCAAAGGCTACTATTACACCTGCGCCAGAATGCCCGTTGCAGTGTCTCGGACTTGGCCAGGGCACTGGACCTGTCGCGCTCAACGGTGCAGAACCGCATTGCAAAGCTCGAAGCGAGTGGCGTGATTCGCGGGTATTCCGTTGAGCTTGGAGGCGAGTATACGGCAACCCAGGTGGAGGCCCATGTGTCGATCAAGGTTTTCCAGAAGCTGACGGCTCGAACCAACGCAGCCCTGGAACAGATCAGCCAGGTATCCCAGTTGTATTCTGTCAGCGGCGAGTATGATCTGATTGCCATCGTCCAGGCTCAGTCCCTGGAGGAGCTGAGTGCGGTTCTGGACGAAATCGGCAATCTTGAGGGTGTGGAGCGAACCAATTCGGCGGTGGTTCTGGAGACGCGTTTCAGGCGTTGATACCAGTATTTCCGGAAATGGTTTGTAAAAGCTGTAATGAGTTTCAACATCTTTGCATATGCGACATATCGTCTGAGTGTTGATTCCTCGCCCAGGTCTGTACCCATTCAGGTGGCTGATTTTACGGGGCAATGCTATTTAGGGCTGAGATAGGGGCTGGTCATTAGAGCTCGAAGTGGAAAACGCCAAGGGCGTTCGGCTAAAAAGTGTCAGATTTTGATACGTAGGGTGTAAAGCAAACCAGAAAACTCTGTAAATGTGTTTAAAGTGCAGTGATTGTGTTGGCTCCTGTCTGCAAAAATCTCAAATCCGTACTTTTTCGTGCTCTCCTGAAAAAATTCCGTCGTCACCCGCTGTCAGCAATGTATGCAGGCGTGCTGTTTTCCGGCGGTCGTGGAAGTTGTCCAATGTTGGCTGTCGGTCCTGAATGTGCCTGGCTGTTGTTGTTAACTGCCTGTTTGAGCATGGGATTCCGATGGGCCCGTAGTTCGGTTTTTTCACTTGATATCTCGCTGGCATGGAAGCTGCTATTTCCCTGGGGCTCGTCGCGAAGGGCACGACGCCCTGGCCGTTGTTCGCGGCTTCGACGGTCTGAGGACCTGATAGTCCAAATGGGAGAGAGGAATGAATATCAAGGAAACGTTCGAAACGAGCGAAAAAACGTACAAGAAAGTCAACATGTGTCCCGGCCATGGCATGGGCGGACGGCACCCGTCACGCAAGGGGCTTGACCAGTTATCCGGCCACGATGACCCAGGCATGTTTGGTCGTATGTTTCCGGGCCTGTCGGCCCTGGATGTGCCAGACAACAAGTTACAGGCGCTGGCGGAAGCCATGCTGGATCCCGATCCGACGGACAGTTCACTGGACAATCCGGGCATTCCGGGCGGTTACACCTACTTTGGCCAGTTTGTCGACCACGACATCACGCTCGATCTGAGCTCTTTGTCCGATAAGAAAAGGGACCCGCTGGGACTGGAGAACTTCCGTACCCCGGCGCTGGACCTGGATAATGTCTATGGTCTCGGCCCTGACGGCTCACCCCATCTGTATGCCAGGAACCCGGCGGACCCTTCGCAACGTGGTCCCAAGTTGGTGATTGGCCGGAACATCAACGTCGATTTTGGTGGCATCACCGGCGATTTTGCCAACGACCTTCCCCGCAGCCCGGAAGGCGTGGCATTGATTGGTGACCCGCGCAACGATGAAAACCTGCTGGTTGCGCAGACCCACCTGGCCTTCCTGAAGTTCCATAACGCTGTGTGTGACAAGCTGCAGAGCGAGGGCGTAGCGGCTGAACAGCTCCTGACTGAAGCCAGGAAAACCGTGACTTACCACTATCAGTGGATGGTGCTCCACGACTGGATGGAGCGTCTGTGCGGGGAAGGTGCGACCGACCGAATTCTCAACGATGGCCGGCAGTACTACCGGTTCAAGAAAACCCCTTACATGCCGGTGGAGTTTTCAGTGGCGGCCTATCGTTTGGGGCACAGCATGGTGCGCCAGCGCTATAGCCACAACCGGATCTTCGCTGATACCGGTTTTGATCTGTTGTTTGCGTTCTCCGGACTGTCTGGGGACATTATTGGAAATCTCGCACCGCAGCCTCCCACCGGGCCAACGCCAGTCAGTGTGTTGCCCAGCAACTGGATTATCGACTGGCGGCGCTTCCACGACCTTGACCGTCCATCGTCGATGCCATTCAATCCGTCGCGGAAACTGGACCCGTTGTTGGTGGAGGAACTTCATAATCTGCCGGGTGGTGGCGGTAACCTGGCTTTCCGTAATCTCAAGCGCGGCGTGAGCCTGGGCTTGCCCTCCGGCCAGGATGTGGCCCGTGAAATGGGCGTAGCCAATGCGTTGACTGCCGATGAAATTGCGACCGGGCCGGATGGCGAGGAAGCCAAGCGCCAGGGGCTGCATGAGTCAACACCGCTGTGGTACTACATCCTGAAGGAAGCGCAGGTGAAAGAGGCCGGTGACCGGCTGGGCCCGGTTGGGGCAGCCATCGTGTCCGAGGTGTTCGTGGGGTTGATCCACGGTGATCAGCAGTCGTTCCTCTGGCAGGAGGGCAAAGACTGGAAACCATCCCTGCCGGCAGCCACGCCAGGAACCTTCACCATGGCGGATATGTTGAGGTTTATTGGGGATATCAATCCCCTGGGAGACTGATCCGCGCAGACGTACCGAGGCGGGGAGGCGTGTGGTGAATGAGCGCCTCCCCGCCCATTCTGGGTTATGCGTCGGTGGTTTCGTTCAGCAATGAGGGTTTTTTCAGGGCCTTGGCGAACAGGTCCTTTTCCTCGGCAATGGCGAGTGCCGCTTTTTCCGCCATGGCTTCATCCAGGCCCTCAACTCGCGCCTGTAGAAACTGGGTGATTTCCTCGGCCAGTTCCAGGACTTTGTCCCGGGCATCGGCTTCCGCTTTGGACGAGAAGAGCATTGTGTCGGGGTGTTTCAGTGCCATCTCCAGTCCATCCCTCTCCGAGTAATACAGCGCTTGTACGGCCATGACGTTCTCCAGTGTGTTCCCGCACGTTGTCGTGTCTGGTGGGGTTCATTGAATCTGCGGTGAGTATACTTAAGGCATCTGTATATGTATACAGTGTTTTCGGCCGCCTGGGCGGCAGATGTCGGGCGGAAAAATGTGATAGTGTCTTAGGCCGACGATGACCAGACCCACCATCAAGGAACCGATACGCTATGCACGACCGACCCATGGCCAGCCCAGGCCGAACGCCCTTTCAGCTTGCTGCTCTGGCCTTGCTGGCCATGCTGCTCACCGGCTGCGGCATCAACAACATTCCAACGTATGACGAGCAGGTTAAATCAGCCTGGGCGCAGGTGGAGAACCAGTACCAGAGGCGGGCGGATCTGGTGCCGAACCTCGTTGAAACGGTGAAAGGTTTTGCGGATCAGGAACAGGAAACCCTGACAGCAGTCACCGAAGCGCGTTCAAAGGCGACCTCTATTCAGGTCGACGAAAGCATTCTCAACAACCCCGAGAAGCTGAAACAGTTCCAGCAGGTTCAGGGTGAACTCAGCAGTGCGCTCAGCCGCCTGATGGCGGTTTCAGAGCGCTACCCGGATCTGAAGTCAAACCAGAACTTCCTGGCGTTGCAGTCGCAACTGGAAGGTACGGAGAACCGTATCTCGGTCGCAAGGCGTGACTTTATCCAGGCGGTTGAACGCTACAATACGGAAATCCGGACCTTTCCAGGCCGTCTCTGGCACAGCATGCTTTACAGCGACCTTGAGTTGAGGGCCAACTTCGAGGCCACTACCCCCGATGCCCAGGAAGCGCCACAGGTGGAGTTCTGATGCCTGTTCGTTTCCACCCCGTTATCGTTTTTCTGGCCTTGATTGTGCTGTGCCAGGCCAATGCCCTGGCGCAATCCACTCCTGATTTCCCCGACCTGACCGGTCGCGTGGTGGACCGCGCCGACATGCTGCCCGCCAAAGTTGAACGTCGCCTCAGCCAGATGCTTGAGGCCCACGAGCAGTCAACGACCGAACAGGTGGTTGTGGTGACGCTGCCGAACCTTCAGGGCTATGCCATTGAAGACTTTGGCTACCAGTTGGGTCGTCACTGGGGAATTGGCCAGGAAGGTGAAGACAACGGTGCGTTGCTGTTGGTAGCCAAGGATGAGCGGCGGATTCGCATCGAGGTTGGCTACGGCCTCGAAGGTCGACTGACCGACGCCACATCCGCCACGATTATTAATCAGATCATTACCCCGGCGTTCAGGCAGGGGGATTTTGCCACCGGCATTGCCAACGGTGCTGCGGCCATGGTTCAGGTATTGGGTGGTGAGCCACTTGCGGTTCCGAAGTCCAGTCGCCAGGCAGCCAAAGACGATCGGCCCCATCCGGCGTTGGGCATCCTGTTTTTCGTCATTGTGCTGATTGCGTTCTTTAGAGGCGGTGTCGGCGGGGGCCGTGGTGGCCGCAGTGCCCTGCTGGCCGGTGCGCTCGCTGGTGGTCTTGGTGGAGGTCGCGGCGGCGGTTTTGGCGGTGGTGGCTTCAGCGGCGGAGGCGGTGGCTTCGGCGGCGGTGGTGCCTCCGGCGGTTGGTAAACCAGCGACTCAACGCGAGTAGACAGCGAACCTATTGATTCAGCAACACCGGAACGAACATGACGACGTTACTAACAGACAGTGAGCAACAACAGGTGGCTTCGGCCATCACAGAGGTGGAGCGTGAGACCGACGCGGAACTGGTAACGGTTCTTGCCGCAGCCTCCGATGATTATTCCTATATCCCCCTGCTCTGGGCCGGGGTTATTGCACTACTGGTGCCCGGAGCGATCAATTACTTTACCGGTTCGCTGGGCGCGGACTGGTTGCTGGTGGTTCAGTGGGTGACCTTTATCCTGTTATGCCTGTTGTTTCGGTTTCCGGGTGTGGGGCATCATCTGGTTCCAAAGGCTGTTCGCTTCTGGCGGGCGTCCAACATGGCCCGGCGGCAATTCCTGGAGCAGGATCTTCATCACACCCAGGGCGGCGTTGGCATGCTGATTTTCGTCTCGGAAGCGGAACACTATGTTGAAATTCTGGTGGATCAGGGCATTGCCGATAAGGTCAGCGACGGCGTTTGGGAAGAGATTGTCGGCACCTTTACCAACCAGGTTCGCAGTGGCGACACCCTGGCCGGCTTTCTCGGTTGCATCGAAAGTTGCGGCCAGCACCTGCGGGAGCAGTTGCCCGCAACCCGCGAGAAAAACGAATTGCCTAATCATCTGGTGCTAATACCGAAACGTTCTTAATGCCTGCCGCCGGTCTGCCGATAAACAGGGGCAGGCTGCGGAAGCATCCCATGTCCTGCCTGCAGACAGCGCTGATGAGGGGTGAGGGTATGGTTTCTCCAATTAATATTCCCGGTTCCGGAATGCCAGGTCGCTCCGGCGCGGAGCCATCGGGAAGCCGGTCGACAAACAATGCCCCCGAGCCTACCAAGGTCCGGGAACAGGGCAGGGGGGCGATCCGCACGCCCGAGGATGCTATTAACGCACTTCGAAGCAGGCTTGAACAACAGCTTCAGCAACGACTCGGGGCATCCGGCCCCGATGCATCTGCCTCCACCCGAAATCGATTCGAACCGCCGACAGCCGCCGACGTGGCCAGCCGCGTGCTGGGCTTCGTCCAGCAGCGCCTGCAAAAGGAAGCGGCTGCCGGTGCAGACTCGGAGCGCCTGGCAGGCCTGCTTTCCGATGCACGCCGTGGTGTTGAGCAGGGGTTCTCCGAGGCGCGGGAGCAGATCGAAGCCCTGGGGTTGATGACGGACACATTGAATCGTGATATCGACGACAGCTTCACGCGCATCCAGGACGGTTTGTCTGATCTGGAGTCGCGGTATCTGCAAAACGGGATGCCGTCAGAGAGCCGGGTAGCAGCGGCGATGGTGGAGAGCGCCAGCAAAGAGTCTTTTGCGTTTGAGGTCACCACCCGTGACGGCGACCGTGTGACCGTTCGCATGGAGGAGCAACGCTACTCGGCAATGTCGGCAAGTGCCCGCGAGAGTGATGGCGTCCGGTCTGAAGAAGTACGCTCGGCCAGCCTGTTTTCGGGGCGTTATGCGTTCTCGGTGGAGGGCAGTCTGGATGACGGCGAGAAGGCCGCGCTCGCGGATCTTTTTGGCAAAGTGCAGCAAGTGTCTGGCCGTTTTTTCGACGGCGATATCCAGGGTGCCTTTCAAGCGGCCCAGTCGTTGAGACTGGGCGGGGATGAACTGGCGAGCTTCAGCCTGAACCTCTCTGCTACCCGGATGGTGTCTGCCGCTGCTTACGAGTCTGTATCCCGTGAGCCTTCATCCGAGCCCTCCGCAAACATGCAGTTGCGACCGCTTGGCAGTCTCGCCCGGGATATCCAGGGGCTTGCTCAGGAGTCGGTTGCCAAAGGCATGGACCTTCAGGCAATGGAAGGGCTCATGCAGGAACTGCTGGACGATATCCAGCGGCTCCAGGACGAGCGGGGCGGCGAAAACAAACCCGCGCCGCGCTCGTTAATGGATGATTTCCTGTCGTCAGTGTTGGCCGCTTTCGAAAGTGCCGGCCAGAAGGGCGAGCCGGCTTGAGGCATCAGGCCGGCTTGATTGCATAACCCTGTTTCGGGAAGTGGACATGGACCTGCCCGACACGCGCGTGGGAACGCTCCAGAGTCAGGGTTTGCTCATCTGCGAACACCAGGCGTCCTGCGACCGGGTCGCGCCCGTAGTCATCGGGTGCGACTTCGACATTCTTTCCTGTTAACTCATTACCACCGGCAGACTCAATGGCTCGCGGCGTTTCATTGCGGGCAATGTCCAATGCCTGGTCAGCGGTGATTTCACTAGGTTTGCCGTGTCCGAAGGCTTTCATTCGCTCCAGCCACGCTGCCACGTTGGGAGCGTCCCGCAGCCAGGGTTTGCCCGCCAGATCGCAGACAAACCACAGGCCATGGTAGGCCGAAAAATCAGCGATGCAGGGAGTATCGCCGAACAAGAAGTCTTTCTCCAGCATCGACTCCATGGTTTCGATGTGCGCCATAACCTTGGCTTTTGCCTGCGGCCCTCGTACCGCTTTCACGCGGGACTTTGTGCCCATGGTGATGCGGTCCTTGAGGAAGCGTAAGGCGTTCAGCAGCGACGTGTCGCGGATCAGCTTTCGCAGCATGCGGCCATCGCTGGCGGCAATCACGCAGGCAAGAAACACCTCAAGGTCCGTGGTGTGCACAAAGTCGATGACTGCTTGCGGCTGGTTGGCCAGGCTCAATTCCGGTTTGCCACTCAGGCGTGCGATTTCGTCAGCGATGGCGCGGCTGTCGCAGAACACATCGGCGCCACTCTGGGCCACGGGAACTTTGCGGTAACCACCCGCCAGCGCGGAAAGCATAGGCCGGGGCGGCATTTCCCGGACGATAACAGACTGCCAGGAAAGGCCGGCGTAGCCGAGCATGGCCCTAACCTTTTCGGAAAAAGGCGACATGGCGTAGTGGTACAGAATGAACTCTTGCATGGGGAAACCCATCCTTATTTGGCAATGTTATCTGGCGCGATCCGGGAGGTTACCCTGCAATCCTGTCGGGCGAAAGGCCGGGAGTTGTCCGTGTGGGCCAGCTGGCCCGTCACCATCGCCCAGGCTTGAGGAAACGGGAAATACAGGTACTATGCTTTAGTTGCCCAAAAATAACGTCAGAAAAGACGACAACAATAAGGAGCCCTTGATGGCTGCAGACAGCAACAAGCAAACGTCCCTCCACTGCCTGTATTACTGGGCAAAGCAAACCCCCGACAAGGTATACCTGACCCAGCCATTTCCGGATGGCACCACCGAAGACATTACCTGGAAACAGGCCGCCGACCAGGTGTCCCGGATGTCGGCTCACTTGGCAACACTGGGCCTGCCGGAACGCAGCAATGTCGCCATTCTTGGCAAGAACAGTGCGCACTGGATCCTGTCAGACCTCGCCATATGGGCTGCCGGCCACGTTTCAGTTCCGCTATATCCGACGCTCAATGGTGAGACAGCTGCGTATGTGCTGGAGCACAGTGAAGCGAAACTGCTGTTCCTGGGGAAGTTGGACGGCAAGGCGGACGGCTGGAACGATATCAAGGGCCACATTCCCGGAGACCTGCCGGTTATTTCTTTGCCGATGTCGCCCCGGGACGACACGCCGAAATGGCTGGACGTTATCGCCCAGCAGCAGCCGGCCGAACCCAGCTTGCCGGACCCTGATGACCTGGCCACCCTGGTTTATACGTCTGGAAGCACCGGTCGCCCGAAAGGCGTTATGCACAGTTTTCGCACCATGATTTCCGTCGCCGATGGGCTGCAGCAGATATTCCCTGTCACCCAGGATGAAAGAATGCTTTCCTATCTGCCTCTTGCCCATGTTGCTGAACGTGCGGCGGTGGAAACCCAGTCGCTTTATTACGGATTCCACCTGTATTTTGCCAATTCCCTGGACACCTTCCAGGAAGATCTGCAAAGAGCCCGGCCGACCCTGTTCTTCTCGGTGCCCAGGCTGTGGATGAAGTTCTACCTGGCCATCAACAGCAAGTTGCCGCCGAAGAAGCAGAAGGTGCTGTTCAATATTCCGGTACTGAACAAACTGGTGAAAAAGAAGGTATTGAAGCAGTTGGGCCTGGATCACTGCCGTGCGGCCCTCACGGGGGCGGCACCGCTCTCGGGTGAAATTATTGGTTGGTACAGGAACCTTGGGCTGGAGCTGCTGGAGGTGTATGGGATGTCGGAAAACTTCGGCTATTCTCATGCCAATCGCCCGGGCCGGGCCAAGGTGGGTACCGTGGGTGTCACCAATCCTGGTGCGGAGCATCGTCTGGCTGAGAATGGCGAAGTGCAGGTCAAGAGCCCCGGCCAGATGCTGGGCTACTATAAGAACGAAGAGAAAACCCGCGAGGACGTTACCGAGGATGGCTTCCTTAAAACCGGGGATATGGGAGAGATCGACAGCGAGGGGTATCTGCGCATCACTGGCCGCGTGAAGGATCTTTTCAAAACCTCCAAGGGCAAGTATGTGGTGCCAGTGCCCATCGAAAGCCGTTTTAATCATCCCAAGGCAGAGGTTGTGTGCGTGGCGGGAGCCAACCAACCTCAGCCCTGCCTGATGGTACTGTTATCCGAAGAAGCACGGGAAGCGCTGGAAGCAGGAGGCAGTCGTGATGAGCTGGAGAGGGAGCTGGCTGCGGAGCTGGACGCCGTTAACAGTGGGTGCGAGGCTCATGAGAAGCTGGCGTTCGTGGTGGTGGTGAAAGAACCCTGGACCATGGAAAACGGTATGCTCACACCCACCATGAAGATCAAGCGAAATGTGATCGAGGACTTCTACAACCGCAAAATGGACGAGTGGTTTGGCAAGAAGCAAAAGGTGATCTGGGAGTTCTGATCCCCAAAACGAAAACACCGGTGAGCCTGGATATCCAGGGCCACCGGTGTTTTCGAAATCTGTCTTCCCTTACTTTCCCATACAGGGACGGGCTTAGTGCTCGCCCTGCATCATCTGGGGCATCTCCGGCGACGCGGTTGCTGCCCTCTTTCTCCAGGAATTCATCTTCCGGCTGATAACCTGTACGGCTTGCTTTGCAGCTGCACGGGTATATTGGCGCCTGACCTCAGTACTGTTGTGGAGGATACTGGACGGCAGCGGGTGTACGGTTGCGATATGGTCTTGAGTCATAGCGCCTTCCTCCTTATCTGGTGGATTAAAATATTGGTTAGCTGACTATATAAAGAAGTTTACGGCTTCGTATTTGCAGTTTAAATACGTTAAACTCCGTACTCACGTTGCAAATATGCAGTATCTATGGATTGGGATTATCTTCGATATATACACGCCCTGGCAATAGGGGGAACCCTTGCCAAAGCCGGTGAGATACTGGGCGTTCACCAGACCACGGTGCTTCGTCGCCTGGATCAGATGGAAGAGCAGATGGGCGTTCAGTTCTTTGAGCGCAACCGGGATGGTCTGCAACTCACACCCGTGGGTGAAACCGCATTCCGCGAAGCTGAAAGGCTGGCCGCCGATATGGAAAATCTTGAACGGCAGTTGGTCGGGCAGGATTCAGCGCCCGTCGGTAAGGTCCGGTTGGCGGCCACCGACACCATGGTGAATGCCCTTATCAGTCCGATGATTGCAGAGCTCGTCCGGGAATACCCGGACATCGAACTGGAAGTGCTCACCGACAACGATGTGCTGAACCTGAGCCACCGCGAGGCAGACCTGACACTGCGTCCGGTAAACAAACCCCAGGCCACACTGGAAGGGGAGCGCATAGGCACGATCGAGTCGGCCATCTACGCTGCTACCAGCTACCGTAAGCGTCATACCGACCTGGACCTTGAGCATTCGCCGGAGCAGGCGCTCTGGATTCTGCCGGATGAGAGCTTCAGCCACCTGGCGACGGGGCGGTGGTATCGCAAGCACCTGAAGAACGCGTCGTCCATCATCCGTTGCAACAGTCTCCAGGCAATGCACGCCCTGGCGCGGGCCGGGGCAGGGCTGGCGGCATTACCCTGCTACTTGGGCGACAGTACCAAGGAGCTGACGCGCCTGTCGGAGCCACTTGAAGGCGAGGGCGTTGACCTGTGGCTGATGGTGAATCACGACACGCAACAGATGGCACGGGTACGGATTGTAATGGAGTTCCTGACCGCCAGGCTGACCCAACTGACACCCCAGGTGGAAGGCGAGAGCTGACGCCGAATCATTGTCTGGGCTTACCAGTCACCACAGAAGGGCCAGAACTGGTAGAAACGCCAGCACTGGAATTCTTCCTCGCAGGTCTGGAGCTGGCGGTCATAGCGGAAGGCCCGGTTCTGGACCCGAGTGGCCAATGACCTTACCTCCGGCTTGGCGAGGTAGCTCTGTCGCTGGTAGCCGGTCCTGCCTTCGTGGTAGGCGAGGTAAAGTTTCTCGGGGCTGGTGAGAGGAATGCCCACTTCTCTGCGGGTCAGGTGGTTATACCAGCCCACGAAATCGAGTGCGTATTTCATGTTGGTTCGTACCACGGACAGACCGTCTCCGTTTGCGGCCAGGTACTCGGCCCACGCCGGGTCGAGCGCCTGGGCGTAGCCGTAGGCGGATGTTGGCCGGCGCCAGGGAATGAACCCCAGCAGGCGGGTCCGTGGTGGACGGGCATGACTGCGAAACGACGATTCGTAGTAAACAAAAGCCATCTGCGTTGCAATCGGGGTGCCCCAGCGCTCCCGTGAACGGCTGGCATAGTCGTACCATACTGGATGCTCACGGAAGATCTCACAGACGTCGTCCGGGTTTGCCGGTGGGTCTGGCTCCAGCAGGCTGAAACGCATGATGGCGACAATGGCGATTGCCAGCCCCAAGCCCAGTGTTGGCAGGCCATACCACCGCATTCGGGACTTCCAGATTTTCACCCGGTTGCTTTTAAGTCGTCCAAGTCGTCCAGGTCGTCTGTTTTTCGGTCGATTACGGCGTTTCTTCATGGGCGGGACCGGGCCCTGTCACTCCATACTACAAAATGGTCATCTGTTACTGGCCGGCTTTGCTTGCAGCTCTCGCCAGCTCCATGGCATAACAGACCCTCGTTATCAGAGGATACTAGGTTCATGCGCACACTATCCCAAGTTAAACCGGCATTACTTTTTCTTTTGCTGGTCTGTGGTTCTGCCACCGCAAGCCCTTTGGCGGACTCGGTGCTCCGGGTGTCGCCCATTGATGAGGTTGTCGCCCAGTACCCGGCGATGATGAGCCAGGGCATCCGCCAGGGCCTGAAACAAAGCGGGCGGGTTGAGCCGTTTGTTGCCAACACCATCAGCAGTGTTGTGAGTAATGCGTTCAGTGTTGCCGAGATTCGCGCGCGGCTGATAGAAGACCTGGACCAGGGGCTCAGCGAGGGGCAGTTGAACTCGGTACTGGCCTGGTATGAAACGCCGCTGGCGGAGAAAATTTCCAAGGCCGAGGTGGCCGCCTCCAACCCCGACTCCTGGAAGCAGGTGGAAGCCAATGCCGCGGCGTTGCAGGAGGAATACAAGGGCAGCGAAAGGGCCAAACTGTTTACCCGCTTTGACCGGGCTGCCCGTGCAACGGAGAGTGCCGTGGATACCACCGTCGCTGTCCAATTGGGTTTAGCCTCTGCCATGGCAGCGTTCAACGGTAGCAAAGGCCCAACCTTCGAACAGCTTCAGCAACAGATCGAGAACCAGCGTGGCATGTTGCGGGGCATGGTTGCCCAGCAGGTCTACGATGGCTACCTCTACACCTATCAGGATCTCAGCTCTTCCGAGTTGAAGAAGTACATTGAGTTCCTCGAAAGTGATGCCGGCTCGGCATTCACCCGCGTGGTCACCAACAGCGTTCAGCGCTCGATCACGGACCCTGTGGAGTCCATAGGGAACCAGTTGGGGCGCTTTTTTAATCGGCGGTGACACCGCGAAAGATTGAAAAGCCCCTGTTTTGGGTCCAGTCTCCAGTAGTCACTTTCCGTAACGGAGACGGCCCCATGGATTTCAATGCCTACCAGCAAACCCTGGCCACCGAACTCAGGGGCCGGGAATGCCCCTTTCCTGAGGCGGAGTACCAGCAGCGTCTCAAACACCTTCGCTCCAGGATGCATGCGGACGGTCTCGGAGCTGTTCTGTTAACCGACCCGTCCGATCTGTTTTATCTGACCGGTTACAGTACCTTTGAAGTCTCCGTTCACGTCGCACTGGTGGTCACCGCCGATACGCTTACCCTTCAAGTGCCCTCCATCGAAACCGGTCCCGCCATGGTTACCACACGGGTCGATCACGTTATCGGTTACCGTTGGGAAGGTGTGGGCGATGTGTTGGATCCCCTGGCACACGCGCTGATAGGGCATGGCGGAAAGGTCGGCGTTGACTACTGGCATGGCTCGCTCCGCCAGGGGGTCCTGGAAGGGCTCAAACAGCGACTCCCGGACACACAGTTTGTGGATGCTTCAGGCCTGTTGAAAAGCATCCGTATTGTGAAATCAGCGGCCGAAATTGATTGCCTGCGGCACAGCGCCCGCATAACGGGGCAGGGCATCGAAGCCGCAGCAGCGGCCATCCGCCCCGGGATGACCGACAACGACATAGCGGCCATCGGCGCAGAAAGCCTTCTGGCGGGCGGCAGTGAATTCATGAGTATGCAGCCTATCGTAACGGTGGGGCTGCGCAGCAGTGTCATCCATACCAATCACAAGCGGTGCAGGATCGAAGGCGGCGATACGGTGTTCCTCGAATTTGGTGCTGCCTGGCAACGTTACACGGCACCGATGATGCGTACGCTGGTGGCAGGTCATCCCTCGGCGAGGATGCGGGCCGTTTTTGACGGCTGCCGTCGCGTGGTGGATGTCCTCAAGGCATCCATGGTGCCAGGCCGAACCTTCGATTCCGCCGCCAGGGCTGCGGAGCAGGTTATGGCTCCACTGGCCAGTGAGGTGTTTTTCTCCGGGGTGTTTGGCTACACGGTGGGGGCGCAGTTTCCTCCTTCATGGGTGGAGGGCTCCGGTTTTATAGCCCGGGGAGAGTCGACGGTGTTCCAGCCGGGAATGGTGTTCCACCTGCCCATATGCCTCAGGATTCCGGGGCAATGGGGCATGGGTTGCAGCGATACGGTACTGGTGGGAGAGCATGGTGGTGAACCGCTGACGGCCAACCCCTGGCGGCTCGACTGAGTTCAGCCCGCTGTTATCTCACTTTGTTCAATGATGCCTGGGGCCTGGTTTCAAAATAGGTGTCGTAGCGGCCATTTTCACGGAATATCTGCAGGCGCCTGTTGAATACCTCTAGCAGGGCTTGTGTCCGCGGTTCGTTGGCTGGAAACAGCAGGAAGCTTTGATTCTCCAGAATGGGCTCCGGGTGGTGGGTAATCCGGCGGGCTTCCTGTGGGTCTGTTTCCCGGCGAAGAATGTAGTAGCCGACGTTGATTTCTTCCGGGAAAGCATCAATCCGGCCAAACAGCAGGCGGCGGAAATTAAGTTCCGTGGAGGCGACCCATTCCACGTTCAGAATACCGTTCTCGATTGCACTATCAAACTCAGGGCCGTAGCTGTACCCGATGCTTCCTCCAAGCTTAAGGTTGGCAAGGTCCTGCATCTGGTTCCATTCAATGGGCGTGTCCTTGCGGTAGAACAGCACGAAGCGTTCGTTCATCACCGGTTCACTGTAGATAAAATCTTTCTGTCGGTCGGCGGTGTGCATCCAGATTGCAGTGGCGTCGTGCTTGCCATTAGCGGCTTCACGGTAGGCGCGTTTCCAGGGCAGGAAGTGGAACTCGACCTTGTAACCCTCTGCCGCGAAGATGTCCCTGACCAGCCGGGCAACCGTGCCCTGACCAGGCTCGCTTTCCACGAAAAAGGGAGGCCAGTCGCCAACGCTGATACTCAATTGTCGCCCACCATCATCCGCTAATGCCAGAGTCGACCACAATACTGCCAGCGCAACGAGCTGCGCTTTTAAAACCTTCATGCAATCGCCCAAACATGGATGCTGAAAAACGAGAAAGGGACAGCTTCAAGGATGCTACTACTTTCTATAGTAGACCAGGGATGATGATCCGTCATTCCAGCCGAATGTCACGCAGATAGAGGGTTTTGGGTTCCGGCAACGCAACCGCGAACAGAATTAGCCGTCTGATGGCCTGCATATTCATTGATCGGCTTTCGGGGGCTGCCTTGATTCTGTCGAGGTCCATTTTGAATTGGTTGGGTCCGGGAATCAGGGGAAGGCGGGTGTTGAAGCGGTCATTGTAGTTGTTGTCGCCCAGGTCATGCTCCATGTCGTTGATTCTCAAAATCATCGGCAATGGGTGGTCCTGAGGGTTGTACAAGTCGATGACGAGGCGGTCATAGTCGCGCCAGTCTTCGGGTAAATTGTGTAGGGAAACTCCGGAATATTGGGCTGTGGACAGGGATATCCTGAGTGCGCGCTTATGGGCGTCTATGGCATGGTCGGTTACGGGCGCTATGACGCCATCCCAGAATGGTGAGGGATCTGGCTGGCGGAAGTCGTAGAGTGCCGGCAGTAGTTGGCTGACGTGGTACTGCTGAATGGCGACCCTTGCCGTGGCACCGATTTCGGCGGCCAGTAGCGCAGCCACAATGAGCCTCAGTGGCCAGACCACCGGCCGTGACTTCCGGGTGAGTGAGGCCCGTGGCCGCAGGGCCAGGATGGTCCATACGCCCACCTGGTTGCGTAGGATATCCTGCCAGTCCATCTGGCGGCTGGTTCCGTGTTGTAGCAGTTCGATACCGGTGCCAAGCAGGAGTACGGCAAGTGTGCTGATGCCCCAGAGAGTCCAGCCCGTCCAGATCCGCCAGGGCTGAATGGCGAGGGTCAGCAGAGCAAAGAACAGAATATGCCCGAGATTCCAGGCTGATTTGAACAGCGGCCCGTCGGACCAACCGGGGCCGCCGACAAAAAACAGAGGGGCAATCAGAATCATGCCCGCAAAAGCCAGATACCGGAGTATCTGGGTATTGCGGGCGGGCCGGTACGCTGGCAGGTTTAAAGCCATCAGCTCCGGCTGGTCACTTCCAGCAGGTGGTAGCCGAACTGGGTTTTCACCGGGCCGAGCACCTTGTTCACTTCACCACTGAAAACCACCTTGTCGAATTCCGGAACCATCTGGCCCGGGCCGAAAGCGCCCAAGTCGCCGCCGTTGCGGCCTGAGGGGCAGGATGAATGTTGCTTCGCCACTTCCGCGAAGTCCTGGCCGCCTTCAATGGCTTTCTTCAGTTCTTCACATTTTGCTTCGCTGTCTACAAGGATGTGACGCGCGGTTGCCTGTGTCATGGTGTGTTTCCTTTTTTCGAATGAGGATCATGTTGCGATCACCGAGGGTGAAATGCTGCCCGCACTGGGCCGTTGAGGCAAGCGCTTTTTATCCGTGTTTTTGCTGTCTCACGGTTTTGGCCACAAACCTGTACAATGCCGGCTTTTCCTTCGCCGGCCCGTGCCCGGTCTTCACTCTCAGCAGGTCTATTCTTGATATCCACCGCGAACATTACCATGCAGTTCGGGGCCAAACCCCTTTTCGAAAATGTGTCCGTCAAATTCGGCAATGGCAACCGCTACGGTCTGATCGGCGCCAATGGCTGCGGCAAGTCCACGTTCATGAAAATCCTTGGCGGCGACCTGGAACCGTCGGCCGGCCAGGTCATGGTGGACCAGAATCAGCGGCTGGGTAAGCTGCGCCAGGACCAGTTTGCCTACGAGGACTGCTCGGTGATTGATACGGTCATTATGGGCCACGAAGAGCTCTGGCGTGTAAAAGCCGAGCGTGATCGTATCTACTCGCTCGCTGAAATGAGCGAGGAAGACGGCATGGCCGTGGCGGACCTGGAAGTGCAATTCGCCGAGATGGACGGCTATACCGCCGATGCCCGCGCTGGCGAACTACTGCTGGGCCTGGATATTCCCCTGGAACAGCACAACGGCCCCATGAGCGCTGTTGCGCCGGGCTGGAAACTGCGTGTTCTGCTGGCCCAGGCGTTGTTCTCTGATCCTGATATCCTGCTTCTGGACGAGCCCACCAACCATCTGGACATCAATACCATACGTTGGCTGGAAAACATCCTGGTGGCTCGCAACAGCACCATGATCATTATTTCCCACGACCGCCACTTCCTGAACAGCGTGTGCACCCACATGGCGGATCTGGATTATGGCGAGCTTCGGCTGTTCCCTGGCAATTACGACGAATACATGACCGCTGCCACCCAGGCCCGCGAGCGCATGCTGTCGGATAACGCCAAGAAAAAAGCCCAGATTGCCGAGTTGCAGCAGTTTGTCAGTCGCTTTTCCGCCAACGCTTCCAAAGCCAAGCAGGCAACCTCCCGCGCCCGTCAGATCGACAAGATCCAGTTGGAGGAGGTCAAACCGTCCAGTCGGGTAAGCCCGTTCATCCGGTTTGAGCAAACCAAGAAGCTGCATCGACAGGCGGTAACGCTGAAGGAATTTACCAAGGGCTTCGATGGCAAGCCCCTGTTCGACAAAATGAACCTGCAGATCGAAGCGGGTGAGCGAGTGGCCATCATCGGGCCCAACGGCATTGGCAAAACCACACTGATGCAGTGTATGGCCGGCGCCATGACGCCTGACAGCGGCGATGTTAAGTGGACCGACAGTGCCCAGGTCGGCTACTACGCCCAGGATCACGGCGCCGACTTTGATGAGGACATGGATCTGACCGAGTGGATGTCGCAATGGACCACCGGCGGAGAACAACTGGTTCGGGGAACCCTCGGCCGCATGTTGTTCTCAGGGGATGATATCGGTAAATCGGTGAAGGTCATTTCGGGCGGAGAGCAGGGCCGTATGCTGTTCGGTAAGCTGATCCTGGAAAAGCCCAACGTCATGCTGATGGACGAGCCCACCAACCACCTGGACATGGAATCCATCGAGGCCCTGAACCTGGCGCTGGAAAATTACCCGGGCACGCTGGTGTTTGTCAGCCATGACCGGGAGTTCGTGTCATCCCTTGCCACCCGAATTATTGAACTGAAGGCCGACGGCATAACCGACTTCAGCGGCAGTTACGATGACTACCTGCGAAGCCAGGGTTATGTCTGATCGCTTTCGTCCAGGCGAGCCAACAGGGTATTGATCGCCCCCGCAAACTCAACCGGTGAGTCTTCCTGCAGGAAGTGTCCGCCGGTGAGAGTGGTATGGGGCTGGCCCTTTGCGCCGGGAATTCTCTCCTGCATATAACGGTCGCCGCCCCGGGTGATCGGGTCGCCGTTACTGAAAGTGGTCAGGAACGGCTTCTTCCACTGCTCCAGAACCTTCCATGCCTCGCGATTGGCTTCGCTGGCTGGGTTGTCGGGTGTCACCGGCACCAGTTTCGGAAAAGCACGAGCACCCGCCTTGTACTTCTTGTTGGGGAATGGCGCATCGTAGGCTCGACGCTCGTCGGGCCCCAGGGTGCGAAAGCTTCCGGTATTGATAATGCGGGCAATGGGAAACCAGGGGCTGTACAGGGCGAAGTTCTTCCACAACTGGAACGCTTTTGGCACGGGCTGGTCGCCGGTAGGCAGCATGCCATTACCCACCACGATGGCACGGAACCGCTCCGGATTTTCCGCCGTCAGTCTCAGGCCGAGAAGAGATCCCCAGTCCTGGCATACGAGGGTGATGTTCTGCAGGTCAGTCTGTTCCAGAAACGCCTGCATCCAGTCCATATGGCTCTGGTAACTGTAGGCGTTGATATCCGTGGGTTTGTCGGATTTGCCAAAACCGATCAGGTCTGGCGCGATCACCCGGTGCCCTGCCGCTGCACAGATGGGAATCATGTGGCGGTAGAGGTACGACCAGGAAGGTTCGCCGTGCATCATCAGCACCGGGCTGGCGTCCGAGGGGCCTTCATCGACGTAATGCATGCGCAGTCCGTCGACCTCCACGTAATGAGGGGCGAAGGGATAATCCAGCAGGCGTTCAAATCGTTTGTCAGGTGTTCGCAGCGCGTTCATCGTGTTCTCCGGCAGCCATCGGTCACGGAATTATTGTAAGCTTGCTTAACGTATCATGACTTGCGCTGGCTGTGTCGGTCCTTTCAGGTCCTTTTCAGTCTTGTTCGGCGCTCGGGCAGCATTTTCGCCATCCTTTCCCCGCTTTTAACGTATGGGAGTTTCAACTTGGAGTGTAATACCGTTCTGGCCGCCACGCGGCGGTGGGTGTCAGAGGTGGTCATTGGTCTCAACTTGTGCCCGTTTGCCCGTCGGGAGTTGGTGAATGAGCGCATTCGATTTGTGGCGACGGATGCCAACTCGGAGGAGGGGCTGTTAACTGCATTGCAGGAAGAAATGATGCATCTGGACCAACATCCGGAGGTTGAGACAACGCTGCTTGTGCATCCCGACGTGCTGACGGACTTTATGGACTACAACGATTTTCTCGACGCAGCCGACGGCCTTCTTGTGCATCTCGAGCTGGACGGGGAGTATCAGATTGCCAGTTTTCATCCCGACTATCAGTTTGGCGGCACCAATGCGGCTGACGCCGAAAATTACACCAATCGCTCTCCTTACCCGATGCTGCACCTGCTGAGGGAACGCAGCCTTGAGCGCGCCATCGCCGGCTATCCCGGAACAGAATCGATACCGGAGCAGAACGTTGAGCTGATGAATCGATTGGGTGCAGACCACATGCGCAACCTGCTTATCCGGACTTTGTCCCCCGGATAAGAGCTCTGACGGGTAATGAATCGCTCAACTGTTATGGTCAAAAAACCACACTTCTGAATCTGTTTCACTGGCGGCCCGCTTTGTAGGATTGACGAGTAACGAATCGGTAACAGGGAGCTCGGCAGGGAACATGGAAATCGTATTAAGCGTATTGCTCTTCGCGCTGGTGTCGACGGTAACGCCAGGCCCGAACAACATCATGATCATGACATCGGGCGTCAATTTCGGGGTGTGGCGAACGCTACCTCACTACCTGGGTATCTGCTTTGGTTTTCCCGCTATGGTGGTAGCGATCAGTCTGGGCCTGGGGAAAGTGTTTGAAGCATTTCCGCAGTTACACCTGGTGATCAAGGTTCTTGGTATAACCTATTTGCTGTATCTCGCCTGGCGAATCGCGACCACAGCCACAGAGATCGACGGTGAGAAAACCAGCAAGCCGTTGTCGTTCCTTCAGGCGGCGGCCTTCCAGTGGGTGAATCCCAAAGCCTGGGTCATGGCGGTTGGCGCTTTGGCGACGTTCACCACGGTCAGTAGTGGCGAGGTGCTGCAGCAGTCGTTCTGGATCGGGCTGACCTTTTTGCTGGTCAGCGTGCCCTGTGTCGGTAGCTGGATGCTTGGGGGGGCAGGATTGCGGAAATTGTTGCGCAAGCCGTTATATCGAAGGATGTTCAACTGGAGCATGGGCGCGCTGCTTGCGCTGTCGGTAATTCCCATGCTCTCGGTGGAAACCGCAAAGCTGGTCTAGCCGGTTCCTGACAGCGGGCAGGTAGCCCGCTGTCAGATTTCGGTGATCGACCAGGTCGATATCAATCCACCCGGGTCAATGTCACATCGATGTTGCCACGGGTGGCGTTGGAGTAGGGGCACACCTGGTGAGCTGCATCAATCAGCTGCTTGGCCTGTTGATCGTCCATGCCCGGCAGAGAGATTTTCAGTTCCACCTCAATCCCGAAGCCTCCGGGAATCTGGCCAATGCCGACTACACCCTCAATAGACGCATCTTCTGGCATGGGAAGCTTGTCACGGCCAGCGACGAATTTCATGGCACCGATGAAGCACGCAGAATAACCGGCCGCGAACAACTGCTCCGGGTTGGAGCCTTTGCCGCCGGCACCACCCATTTCTTTCGGTGTTGTCAGCTCAACATCGAGGACGCCGTCCGAGGAGATGGCACGGCCGTCACGGCCGCCGGTAGCTTCTGCTGACGCGCGATAAACAACCTGTTCAATAGACATGTTTTCGACTCTCCTTCGTGCGCATTACAACGCATCGTGTGTTGATGACTTTATTTCGTTGTTAATGGTTGCACAAAATTAAATTTTGCACAATGCAAATAGAATATTGTGCCCTAATCAGAATCTTTTCCGGTTGTTACCATTGGCAGCGGTGGATTTGCTCCCTAAAGTAGAGGAGTTCCCAACGAGTGTGAGTGTGATGCCTGTCATTCAAAAACCTGTTAAAGGCGTAACAATGCCGGCCGCTGATCAGCCACTGGAGCTGCATTCTCCCGAGCAGGCGGGGGCCATGCTGGCGGAATTCATCCACCGGCATCCTGGCCTGATGATATTGACGGGAGCCGGCGTCAGTACCGATTCCGGCATTCCTGACTATCGGGATGGCGATGGCGCGTGGAAGCGCAAACAACCGGTCCAGCATCAGGACTTTATGACGAGCACGATGGTTCGCCAGCGTTATTGGGGACGAAGCCTCATTGGTTGGCCAATCATTCGCAACGCCAGGCCCAACATCGCGCATCATCGTGTTGCCGAGTTGGAGCTTCGCCGCTACAGCCGCCTGCTTGTCACCCAGAACGTGGATCGCCTGCATCAGCAGGCGGGTAGCCGTTCGGTAACCGACTTGCACGGCAGGGCTGACGAGGTTGTCTGCATGGATTGCGGATATCGCTGCAAGCGGGACGAGGTCCACGAGCGTTGCGCGGACATGAACCCGACTTTTGGGCACTATTCCGCCGGCGCCGCGCCGGATGGTGATGCCGATCTGGAAGTGGACTTCTCTGAGTTTCGCATCGCGGACTGCCCCTGTTGCGACGGCATTCTGAAACCGGATGTGGTGTTTTTCGGCGACTACGTGCCCAAAGACCGGGTGACGTCCACACTGGACACGCTCAAGACGTGTGATGGCCTGTTGGTGATCGGCTCTTCGCTGATGGTCTATTCTGGATTTCGATTTTGTCGCTATGCCAAGGAATGGGGTAAACCCATGGCGACACTGAACCTGGGGCGTACCCGTGCCGATTCACTGGTGGACCTGAAGCTTAACGCGGGTATCAGTGACACCCTGGCCTACACCCTCGGCCAGCTCTGACTCTTCGGCATCTACCTATACGCATCTGAAGCTGGTTTCATTAGCTTGCTTAGATGAACGTTCATACATATTCCTACCAGCTTCAACCCGAAAAAGTCCGCGCGGAGTTTTTCCGGCTTCTTCCCATCTCGTTATTTGTGGTGGCCTTTGGTGCTGCCTTCGGATTGGCGGCCATCCAGAAAGGATTGGAGCCACTGCAAGCGATACTCATGAGCACCACGGTATTTGCGGGCGCTTCCCAGTTTGCCGCTGTCGATATGTGGGGTAGCGAGGTGTCGCTGATTCCTTTGATGGCCGTCGTGTTCGCCATTAATTCCCGCCATCTGCTGATGGGGGCCTCCCTGTACCCCATGCTCAGGGATGTGTCCCCGGGTCGGCGCTATGGCTTACTGCTGCTCCTGACCGACGCCAACTGGGCCGTGTCCGCGCAGGAATACCAGAGTGGTAAACGGAACCTGGAGGTTATCCTCGGCGGTGGTCTTGTGCTGTGGGTGGCGTGGATTATCGGAACCTGGCTGGGGGTTTACTTCGGTGGCCTGCTGCAGAACCCCAAGTCCCTGGGCCTGGATATGGTGCTGGGTTGCTTCCTGCTGGCCATGGCACTCGGCGGCAACAAATCCCCCCGAACCCTGGTGGCCTGGACCGTCGCGGCAACCTCATCGCTGGCCGCCTGGAAATGGCTACCGCCCAATACCCATGTGGTTGTCGGTGCGTTGGCAGGTGGCGCTATTGGTTTTTTCTGGATGGAAAAGAAGACTGAAGCACCGGAATCTGTTGAAGAGGGACGTTCATCATGACGGTTGAAACCACGGTTGCTGGCACTCTGGCCCTGATCGCCATCATGACGCTTGTCACCCTGGCGACTCGCTTCGGCGGTGTGTTCCTGATGTCGTTCGTAACGATCAACCCGCGCATCGAAAGCTTCATCAACACCATGGCCAGTTCGGTGCTGATCGCGATCATCGTCCCCATGGCGGTAAGCGGCGATGCCGGCTCATTGGCAGCACTGGTTGTCACCGCTGTTATTATGCTGGCAACGAAGAAGCCCTTACCCGCTATCGCAGCCGGTATTGCCAGTGCGGGGTTGGTCCGTTACCTAGGAATCACAGCACTGTAAGACGATTTGCCAATCAGGACGGGGCAGGAACGGTCTCCCAAAAATGTGCGGAGCCATGGATGGTGGAGCCCAAGCGTACAAGGACGTATTCACAGCGTTTTTTGGGAGACCTGCCCTGCCTCGGCCGACTCAGCGGCACCAGTTTGAGGCACAGCGTCGGTCTCAGGCTCAGAGTTCGAGCCAGACGGTTCATGCATCGGATTGGTGCTGCGGAACGCCAATTCGCCGACTCCGGGGAGTTTGATGCCAAGCGCCAACGGGTTGATGCCCATCGAGAGCCCCAGAATGTTCAATTCCAGTCCTTCCCGAACACCGGCCAGAATACCAAAATAACCACCGAGCGATAGTTGATAACCGCTGCCGCCAGGTACCTCGGACACAACGCCATTTCCCAGATAATCCTTGCCAATCGCGTGGTTGGGCAGGGCCACATCCATTTCCGGAATCTGACGGATCACCCAGGCGACGAAGGTGTTGCTGTTGGGGCCGGGCCAGGCGGTGTATTCCGTTGGGTATGGGTAGCGGTCAATCACCTCATTCAGCTGATCAATAATCCGCTCGGCCTGCTCACCGCGGATATCCGCAATCAACGTCGGCGGCGCGCCATACCAGGCACGATCCGGGTCGTCTGGCCGGGACTGGACCACGTAGTGACGCCAGCCCGTGACTTCATGGACATAATAGCCATCGGCGCCCGCCTCTTTGGTGCTGATCCAGGTATGCAATGAAAAATACCCCCGCCAGTTATAGGCACGGGCCCCGTAGACCTGAACCACAGCCGCCTGCTCCTGCTCCGGGCGTGGGGCAATGCCCGCGCTGGAGCGGTCTGCCGTTCGCCAGCTCCCTGAGTCCTGGAGGCCGGCGCAGGCGGCCAGGAACAGCGGGCCGGCGAGCAGAAGTGACAGTGTCAGGGTGAAACCGATAAAACAGCGTTTGAAGGTTTTCATCTGAATCCGGAAACGTTGAATGACCCATGTTTTGCGATGGTACGACGAAAGAAACTCAGAGTTCATTCATGCCGTAAAGTTCCCGTCGCCCGTGCTCTTGGCCATTTGATGGTCACGGTTTACTGGTATACGCTGAAAATACAGGCATTCGAAGCACTTGCCTGACACTTACAGCCTTGGAACAGGAGGCGTCATGTCCGACCATCATGTTTACAAGAAGGTGGAAGTGGTTGGCTCTTCGAAGAAAAGTATCGAGGATGCCATTGAGAATGCGATTGCCGAATGCAGCAAGAATCTTCGCAACATCGAATGGTTCGAGGTGCAGGAGACGCGCGGCCATGTGGTCGACGGAAAAGTCGGACACTATCAGGTCGTGCTCAAGATAGGCTTCAAGATTGAGGGAAGCTGACATCCGGTGATCTGAGCAAATTTTTGGTAAAACCATGGGAGGTATTCTTATGGGCACTGGACCAAATGCTCTGTTACTGGTTGATGTTCAAAATGATTTCTGCGAAGGCGGCAGCCTGGCGGTGCCTGGCAGTGATGACATTTTTCCGGCGATCAACGGATGGATCGACAAGGCCCAGTCGTCTGAATGGCCGATTCTTGCCAGCCGGGATTGGCATCCGGTGGATCACATAAGTTTCAGTGATCGCGGTGGGCCCTGGCCCGTCCATTGCGTTCAGGACACCCCCGGGGCCGAGTTTCATCGAAACATGGCACTGCCTGACTCGGCCATCCGGTTGAGCAAGGGCACCGCATTCGATACCGATGCCTATTCCGCGTTCGACGCTACCCAGCTGGACAGCTACCTGCGCCGCCACGGCATTCATCGGCTGTTTGTAGCCGGGCTTGCACTGGACGTGTGTGTCCAGGCGACAGTGAGGGATGCGTTGAAGCTCGGCTTCGAGGTTGAGCTCATTACCGATGGAACACGGGCCGTTCAGGCTGATAACGCCCCAGCGGTTTTCAAACAACTGGAAGAGGAGGGCGCGGAACTGTGCTGAAACACCCCCCGGTTGTAAAAGAGACTGACCTGCCTCTGCTGGTGGATCTGTATGAGCTGGCTATGGCCCAGGCGTACTGGTCCGAAGGCATGAACGAGAACGGGGTTTTCAGTCTCTTCTTTCGCACACTTCCTGAGAACCGTAATTTCGTTCTTGCCTGTGGCCAGCAGCACGTGGCCCATATTATTGAATCTCTCGCCTTTACCGACGAACACATAAAGCGCCTGGAATCCCTGGGCAGGTTCCAACCCCGGTTTCTGGACTGGCTGCGGGAATTCCGCTTCAGTGGTTCTGTACATGCGATTGCGGAAGGAACGCCGGTATTCCCTCAGGAACCCTTGCTGGAAGTGGAGGGGCCTGTTGCCGAGGTTCAGTTGCTGGAAAGCCTGGTGATGAACTACGTGCATCTGGAGTCTGTGCTGGCCTCCAAGGCGGTCCGCCTGATATTCGCGGCGCAAGGCCGGCCGGTCGTCGACTTCGGGATGCGCCGCACCCATGGTATGGACGCGGCACACCGAGGTGTGCGCGCGTACCGATTCGCCGGCCTGGCCGGAACCAGCAATGTCCTGGCAGGCCTGGATTTCAACATGCCGGTATACGGCACCATGGCACACAGCTTCGTTCAAGCCTGTACAGGTGAGATGGAGGCGTTCAGAACCTATGCCCGGCTCTACCCGGGCACAACACTGCTGGTTGATACCTATGACACCCGCTCGGCGGTGGCGAGGATCATCGATTGGCTGCAAGAAGAACCGGAGGTGCGCATTGGTGGTATCCGCCTGGATTCCGGCGACCTTGCCTCGGACGCTGCTGAATGCCGGCGTATGCTGGATGAGGCGGGCCTTGGCGATGTAAAAATCATGGCGAGCGGCGGTCTGGATGAATACAAGATCGCGACACTTGTCTCCGACAACGCCCCCATCGACGGCTTCGGTGTTGGCACTGCCATCGGGGCCTCGAACGACGAGCCGGCATTGGAGCTTGCCTTCAAGCTTACGGAGTACGCGGACCTGCCAAGAATGAAAAACTCCCCTGGCAAGCAGTCGTTCCCGGGCCGCAAGCAGGTCTACCGTCGCCTTGATCCGAACGGCCGCCTCGCGCAGGACGTCGTTGCCGGCCGGGACGAAGTGTTTGATGGCGAGCCGCTGTTGAAGCCGGTCATGAAGCGAGGCCTGATCATCGAAGGCGCCATTCCGACACTGGATAGTCAGGTGGACAATGCGAAGCGGGCGTTGGATGCCCTGCCGGGCCAGTTTCGCTCGCTGGAGCCTGCACATGAAAATCCGGTTGTGATCAGCGACTTTCTCAGGGCATTGCAGCGGGACACGCTGGCAAAGGTTCGGGGCTGACTGAAAGGCAGAGGTGCGAGATTCCGCGTGGCCCGGGATTACCGAAGCATGCGCCGTCTGATGGCGCCAACCAACTGGTTCAGCAGTTCGCGGGATTGGCCCTCGTAAAGCGTGTGAAACTTTTCTTTCTGCACCTCTCGTTCATGGCTGGTGTTCGACGACAGGGAATCCTTGCGCAGATCCATGAAGTGGCAGGCGGCCAGATGGGCTTTTATATGGTTGTCAATCAGTTGCGTAATGAGCCCATCGACGTCGTCATGGCAAAAGGGGCGTACGCGATTGAGGGTACTGCGTGCGTCCAGTGCCGCCTTGCGGGCTTCCAGACGTAATTCGCCGGCCGGTTCATCAGACTCCACAGAACGCAGGAACATGCCCAGCTTGTCGTGCAATAGCCAGACCAGAGGCCAGATGGCTTCGTAAGCGGCCTTTTCAGCAGAGAACTGCTCACTGGCAATCGGGTTTCTTCCGGCTTCCGTGGAGTCGGGGCCATTGAACTGGGACACGCGTATTTCGTCCATGTCATGCCACAGGCTTTCGACGCGCTGCTTCACGGTGTCACTCTGTTCAGCCGCGGCCCGCCTGGCGGCGGAGGCCGAAAACAGGGCGACAATTGCCACAACGAGTGCGGCAATTGCGATGAAGAACGTCAGCTGTGTTGTCGCGAGAAAGTCGAAAAGGTAGTCCATGTCCATGGCTGCCCGCTCCGGTAAGTGTCTGCACGACCCCTGGCTCGCTACTGGTTCTGCTCGGTCTGTCTGAATGGCAGCGCCTGCAGGGCATCTTCAGTATAGGCCATGACATGCTCCGCTTCTTCGCTGGTAAACCTTTCGATGGCGTCGCGAAAACCGGGGTGCATAACGCCATGCCAGGAATGGGTGATCACCGGCTCAAACCCCCGAACCAGTTTGTGCTCCCCCTGCGCGCCAGCATCGAAGCGTGCCAACCCCAGCTGTATGGCCAGTTCAATGCCTTGATAGTAGCAGGTTTCAAAATGCAGGTGGTCGAATTCCTCCAGGCAACCCCAGTAGCGCCCGTAGAGCGTATCCTCGCCCGTCAGGAATAGCGCACCGGCGATCATCTCACCCTCTTTTACCGCCATGACAAGGTGAAGATGCTCCGCTTGGCGGTCTTTAAGCAGGCGGAAAAAGGCCTTGTTCAGGTATGGCCGCTGGCCCCGTTTCAGGTAGGTGGCCTGGTAAAATACATGGAAGGCCGCGAGCACGTTATCCGGGATATCGTCTCCCGAAAAATGTCGGAATGAAATGCCCTGATCCGCAACCTGTCTTCTTTCCTTGCGGATTGATTTGCGCTTGCGCGACGTCAGCCGGGCGAGGAAATCCTCAAAGGTGTTGTACTCGTGGTTGTGCCAGTGGAACTGGCAGCCGATCCTGTGCAGTTGATCGTTCCTGTCCAGCAGTGCCTGGTCCTGGCGATCCGGGAATAGCAGGTGCCAGGAGTGGGCCCCCAGGCGTGTGGTGATGGCATCCAGCGCATCGTGGATTCGTGCGGGCGTCATCCACTGGCGAAGGGTTTCCGAAAACAACAGCCGTGGCCCCTGGCAGGGTGTGAACGGGATGGCAATCAGCAGCTTGGGATAGTAATCCATGCCATAGCGCTGATAGGCATCGGCCCAGGCCCAGTCGAAGACGTATTCTCCCATGGAGTGAGCTTTCAGGTAGGCCGGAGCCACTCCGGCAAGCCGGTTGTCCAGGTAGAACGCCAGATGGGCCGGTTGCCAGCCTGTCGCGGTGTTTGTGCAGCCAGACTCTTCCAGTGCAAGCAGAAACTCGTGTTGAAGAAAGGGGTTATAACGGCCGACAAACCCGTTCCAGTCTTGCGGATGGATGTCATCAATCGACTGGACGGGGCGGATTGTCAGTTCTGCGGTACCGGGTTCTGGCATGGTCGGGGCTTCTCCGTGGTTTACCCAGTACCATACGTCAGAACCCGGCCTGTGATCACTGCTCGGAAGTGCTGTTTTCCATGTCTTTGCAGCGCTTTTCCATTTTCTTTTGCCGTTTTTCCATCTTGGCGCTGTGTTTCTCTCGCCTTTCCTCGTGGATCTCGTCCCAGATCTCGCGTTGCTCGTCGGTCAGTTTCAGGCGATCCGCCATGTCGTTGCGGTGCTCTGCCCATTTTGCCTGGCGCTTTTCGTCATTGAACCAGCCTTTGCCCTCGCGCATGTTCTCGCACATCTCGGCTTTGTCGTGTTTGCCGCGGTGGTGTTCGCCGTGGTCCGAGGCCATCGCCATTGGGCAGGTCAAAAGAGTTGCTGCGATCAACGCGCTGGCAATGCGTCCGGAAGTGATGTGTTTCATTGGGTGTTCTCCTGTGTTGTAAATGAGCCTGCACGAGCAGGCCCGGTCTGAACTCACAGGGACTATGCTAGCGGAGGACGGTGTCAGGCGGCGTCAGCGAACTGTAAAGGTTATGCAAAGGAAAATGATGCAAATCAGTGGGCTTGTGGGAGCGTGTTAGACTGCATTCAGTCACAACGGAGGATTGCCATGCAGAACCGGGTGCTGTTGGTTGAAGACGACGAGGAGTTGCGGGAACTGCTGTCCCGCTATCTGACCAATCAGGGCTTCACCGTAAGAGAAGCCGCAAACGGTCAGGATGGATTGTCACTGGCGCTGGGGCAACACTGCGACCTGGTGGTGCTCGATATCATGTTGCCGGATATCAGCGGCCTGGAAGTGCTGCGTCAGTTAAGGGCAAAAACCCATCTTCCCGTTGTACTGCTGACGGCCCGTGGCGATGAGACGGATCGAATCGTGGGTTTTGAGGTTGGCGCGGATGATTACATACCCAAACCCTGCAACCCCCGGGAACTGATCGCTCGGCTACAGGCGCTGCTTCGCCGTGTTGCCTGGGATCAGGAAGTGGGAACGGATGAATCAAGGGCATACGGCGACTTGCGGGTCGAGCCGGTTCATCGTCGAATCTACCACAACAACGTGGCACTGGATCTGACCGCTACGGAATACGAAGTGTTGCAGGTACTGCTGGCCCACGCAGGCAGTGTGGTACGCAAGACGGATCTTATGCAGTGGGCTCTGGGCCGTCGGCTGGAAGCCTATGATCGTACCCTGGATATGCACATCAGCAACCTCCGGAAAAAATTGGGCAACGACGACCCGCCCCGAATCGAAACCGTACGCGGGCTGGGCTATAGCTATCGGGTGCCGGTATGACCCGGCGGCTCAGGTTTCCTCTATTCTGGCGGATATTCCTGTCGATCTGGCTGGCTATGGCTGTCACAGTGCTGATGAGTAATGTGGCAACCCGTGCCCTGATGGAACGGGAGCGAATGGCCATCGAACGACAGGTCGGTCTGCGGGAGCTGGCGCTGGAGGCTCTGGTGGTCAGGGAAAACGAGGGCCGCGGAGCGGCTTGGCGCTTCCTTAAGGAGCAGGGGCGGAGCCTGGACCTTCACCTGTCGCTGATAGACGCAGATCGCAACGACGGAGACCTGCCTTCATCCATCCGCGAGCGGATGAAGTCCGGGGGGTGGCACCGGCAGAAACCGGCAGTTATTGAGGTCGGTGCGGACCATCGCCTGGTGGCCTGGCCCCGCCTGGATGGCGAGGGCTGGCTTGATCCCAAGTTGTTCCGTCTCCTGGAACTGGGGCTGGCGTTCGTTATCATCACGCTTGCCTGTTGGTGGATTGCGCGTCTGGTTTCCCGCCCCCTTAAACATATGGAATCCACCGCTCGTGCCATTGCTGGAGGGGACAATGCGCTTCGGGTCAGTGATCGCATCGCGAGTCGACGGGACGAGGTGGGTGCTTTGGCGACAGCCTTCAATGCCATGACCCAGCAACTGTGCAGTTTGCTCGATCGCCAGACACACCTGTTGCGTGATATATCTCACGACCTCCGAACCCCCCTGACGCGGCAACGGATTGCCATTGAGCTGGCCAGTGACGGTAGCGTGGATGCGGATCTGCTGGCCTCGATCCTGCGGCAGAACGAACGTCTGGAAACGATGACCTCCCAGATCCTGACGCTCTACCGGGTCTCGGAGCAAGGAGGCGATATCGAGCGGGAAGCCGTGCAGCCAGTCGTGGTGATCAATGACGTTCTGAGGGATGCGGCGGACTACGCCGAGCACCGGGGAGTGGATTGCCAGCTTTTGGTGGATGAGGGCTGCCGCAACACGTCGTTGTTAGGGGATCGCGGGCTCATCCAGCGTGCGCTGGACAATGTCCTTCAGAATGCCCTGGATCATACGCCGCCGGGAAAGAATGTGCATGTCGCGCTGCGCTGTGATCAACGGCACTTGTTGGTGGAAATACGGGATGAAGGCCCAGGTGTGCCTGAAGACGTTCTGCCCCATCTCTTTGAGCCCTTCTACAGGGCTGACAAGTCCCGCGGGGGCAAGGGGTGGGGGCTTGGTCTGGCTATTGCGAGGGACATTGTTGCCATCCATGACGGCCGGATAGAAGCGCTCAATGGCGAGCCGGGCGGTTTGATGGTGGTGTTGAGATTTCCGCTCTTTACCTCTGGGTGAAGAGGATAGAAAGGCTTGATGTTGGCCTCATGATGGCTGTGTGTCAGGAACTGGTTTTATGTCCAAGGATTACCCGATACCCGCTGGCTTTCTTGAGCGGGAGACT
The DNA here is from genome assembly GCF_054968585.1 of Marinobacter sp. G5_S1_61_S3. Taxonomy (NCBI): domain Bacteria; kingdom Pseudomonadati; phylum Pseudomonadota; class Gammaproteobacteria; order Pseudomonadales; family Marinobacteraceae; genus Marinobacter; species Marinobacter sp. G5_S1_61_S3. The sequence goes on from NZ_JBQKUK010000007.1 coordinate 189,407, forward strand.
GAGATCAAAAAGAGTCGGTTTATTGCCCGGGTTGCGCCGGTGTCGTCCCGGGATGAGGTCAAGGCCTGGCTTGAACAGGCCCGGAACGACCACCCGGATGCTCGTCATATCTGCTGGGCTTATCAGATAGGCCGGCCCGGCGCGGCCGCTGAAGCCGCCATGAACGACGATGGCGAACCATCAGGAACGGCCGGTAAGCCCATTCTCAGTGTCATTCAGCACAAGGACCTGGGAGACGTGCTGGTGATGGTGATACGGTATTTTGGAGGTATTAAACTCGGGGCTGGCGGCCTCGTCAGGGCCTACGCAGGAGCAACCGAAGCTGTCCTTTCGGGGGTTGAAAGGGTGATTCAGCAACCCATGTCACAAGTAACGGTGACGATGACCTTCGCAGATGAGCAGCCACTCAGGCATTGGTGTGACCAAAACGGTGCCGAGATTGGCAACGTTGGGTACAGCGCCGGTGTAACGGCTGACGTGAGCCTGGTGGAAGAGCGGAATCAGGAATTTACGGCGTTTTGCGAGAGCCGGGGTATGGGTTACCGTTTTGACAGCTAAGGAACCATTTGCGAAACGCTTCGTGTCGACTGTGCGTATACTTTAATAAATGAAGTATGGAAAGAGGCAACCAAGATTATGAAAGCTATCGTTGTGTCCCTGTTTTTGATGGCCCTGACGGGCTGCGCCAGCAACGTAGTCACCGACTACGATTCCAACGCGGTCTTCGGTAACTACAGTTCCTGGGCATTTGCACCGAAGGGCGAGGACCAGTCTTTCACCTCGCTTGATGGTGGTCGGATAGAGAGTGCGGTTGAGCGAGAGCTGAACCGAAAGGCCATGCGTAAAGTGGGCGAAAGCGAGGCGGATCTGCTTGTCACCTGGCAGGTGGTTGAGGAGGAGCGTCTCGAGCGCAGCGGTGTTGGGCTCGGCTTCGGTTTCGGCAGTGGTAACTTTGGCTGGGGGCTGTCGTCGGCTCCACCAGTGCGTGAAATCCAGGAAGGCAAGCTGGTGGTGGAGCTGGTAGACACGGAGACTGATCGTGTCGTCTGGCGCGCAGCAAGCCGGCGCTATCTGAATGAGAACCAGGCAACCGAGTCGCGGCGGGAGCTGATCGACGAGATTGTCGCGGACATGTTCGAAAAATACCCTCCCGGGGCGTGAGTGTCTCAACAGGGCTCTTAAACAACATGAGGACGTTATGAAGAATCGTTCTGGGGGACTGGTGTTCTCCACGGAACAGGGGCGTATGTGCCCGGACTGTCGCCACCCCGTTGATGAATGTGTTTGCGGGGCACCGGCTCGCCCCTCCGGTGATGGCGTTGTGCGCGTCAGTCGGGAAACCAAGGGGCGCAAAGGAAAGGGCGTTACCTTGATTACCGGTATTCCGATGGACGACAAGGAACTGAAAGCGTTCGCGAAGGTGTTGAAAGCCCGATGCGGAACCGGCGGCACGGTGAAAGAAGGCACCGTGGAGATCCAGGGTGATCAGCGAGACCTGCTGGTGCCCCTTTTGAAGGAAAAAGGTTGGACGGTGAAACGGTCCGGTGGCTGACATTGTATACCCACATGTATACTATGTAGAGTTCTGAACTTGTTCAACCGGAGAAAATGGATGCACGTACTGGTGCTGGGTGCAGGTGTTGTTGGTGTTACAAGCGCATGGTTCCTGAGGCAGCAGGGATATGATGTGACGGTAGTGGACCGGCAAAATCAGGCAGGCACCGAAACCAGTTATGCCAACGGCGGCCAGATATCGGTATCCCACGCCGAGCCCTGGGCCAAACCTTCTGCCCCCTTGAAGCTACTTAAATGGCTGGTCCGGTCCGATGCACCGCTGCTTTTTCGTCCCCGCCTGGACCCGGTCCAGTGGCGCTGGGCGATGGCTTTCCTGAAGCAGTGCACTGCTTCCCGGGCGGCTTACAACCTTCGGCAGATCGTGAATCTGGGGATCTACAGCCGCGCTCATTTACAAGCGTTGCGCCAGGACATCGGCATTGAATACGACCACCTCGAGAGAGGCATCCTGCATTTCTACACCAATCCTGAGGAATTCGAATTGGCCCTGAGGCCGGCCCGCATGATGCGAGAACTGGGGTGTGATCGTCAGGTGATTGACACCAACAGGGCCGTCGAACTGGAACCCGCCTTGGCTCCAGTTAAAGACCGGATTGCCGGCGCCACGTACACCGCGGAAGATGAATCCGGTGATGCCCGTCGATTCACTCAGTCCCTGGCGAAAAAGGCTGAGGAAGCCGGTGTGGAGTTCCTCTACAACAGCGAGATCCTGGGGTTCGAGAACACCCAGGATCGTGTTCTCGGAGTCAATGTTATACGTGAAGGTCGCCACCAGATCCTTCGTGCCGACAACTACGTGCTGTGCCTGGGTAGCTTCAGCGCTATTCTTGCTCGAAAACTGGGCCTGACTCTGAACATTTACCCAGCGAAAGGCTACTCCATTACGGTGCCGGTGAAGAGTGAGGCCGCTGCCTTCAACGTCAGCCTTACCGACGATGAATACAAGCTGGTGTACTCAAGACTGGGCGACCGCATACGGGTCGCAGGCACCGCGGAACTGAGCGGCTACAACCGGGCACTGAACCTGACCCGCTGCCGAACGATCGTCCGGCGCACCGCAGAGTTGATGCCCGATGCGGGGCACTGGGAAAGGGCCGAGTTCTGGGCCGGATTGCGCCCGGCGACCCCCTCCAATGTGCCCTACATCGGAAAGAGCCACTTCGGCAACCTCTACCTGAACACCGGCCACGGCACGTTGGGGTGGACACATTCCTGTGGTTCCGCGGCCGCTTTGGCGGACATTGTGGCTGGTCGCACCCCCGATGTGGATTTTGCGTTTACCGGGCTTTAGTGTTCCTGCAACTGATCCCGAATCAGTTTCTTGTTGATCTTGCCAACGCTGGTTTTCGGTATGTCGTCGACGAAATCAATCTGGTTCGGAATGGCCCACTTATTGATCTCACCGGAATCCACGAACTGCTTCAGGTGGTTCTGGATATCGTCCAGTGACGCTTCCTCTCCCGGCTTCAGGGTAACCAGTGCGTGGGGCCGTTCGCCCCATTTCTCGTCGGGCACACCCACCACCGCTGCACCGGCGACGGCTGGATGCTGACTGATCAGGTTTTCCAGATCCAGGGAGGACAGCCATTCACCGCCGGTTTTGATGACATCTTTGATGCGGTCCTTGATCAACAGTGTGTTGTCTGTTTCCAGGCTTGCCACATCCCCCGTGTGCAGCCAGCCACCTTGCCAGAGCTCCTCGCCTTTCTCCGGCTCCTTGAAGTAACTCTGGGTCAGCCACGGTGCCCGGGCAACCACTTCGCCCTTGGCCTCGCCGTCGTGGGGGACCGGTTCGCCCTCCGGATTCACGATTTCCAGTTCCACCATGGGCACGGCAATACCGGTCTTGATGCGCTTGGAGGTCTGCTGCTCCAGGGGCAGTTCCAGATCCTCTGCTGTCAGGTGAGTGGTGCTGAGAAGCGGGCAGGTTTCCGACATGCCGTACCCCGTGTACATGGATACGCCCAGCTTCGCCCCGGCGTCACATAGGCCGCGCGTAAGGGCGCTGCCACCGATCAGTACGTGCCAGTTGCTGAGGTCGGCCGTCTTGATGGATTCGGTTGCCATCATCATCTGCATGACCGTCGGCACACAGTGGGAGAAGGTCACCTTGTGCTCCTTGAGGAGGTCTACCAGCAGTTCCGGTTCATAGCGTCCGGGGTAGACCTGTTTTATGCCCAACATGGTGGCCGCGTAGGGCACGCCCCAGGCGTGTACATGGAACATGGGGGTCACGGGCATGTAAACGGACGAGGACCTCAGTAGCGGCATCTCATCATACGCAGACAAAGAGCCGGTCATGGCCAGCGTATGGAGAACGAGCTGGCGGTGACTGAAGAAAACACCCTTTGGATTCCCGGTGGTGCCGGTGGTGTAGAAGGTGGTGGCAATGCTGTTTTCGTCGAAGTCCGGGAAGTCGAACGTTGTACCGGCCTTGGCAAGCAGTTGTTCGTATTCGCCGAGTGATGGCAGTGATGTGGTTTTCGCTTGTGCCTCGTCACTCAGTTGGATGTAGTGTTTGACTGTTTTAATCTCGTCCTTCACACCTTCCAGGATGGGCAGGAAGTCATCGTGGACCATCACCAGGTCGTCTTCTGCATGGTTCATGGTGTAGACGATCTGCTCGGGCGACAGGCGTACGTTCACCGTATGCAGCACGGCGCCAATCATCGGGATGGCAAAGAAGCATTCCAGGTACCGGGGCGTATCCCAGTCCATCACAGCAACGGTATCGCCCGGTTTGACACCCGCGTCGGTGAGGGCGTTGGCCAGTCGGTTGATACGTTCAACCAGGTCGGTATAGGTGTACTTGCTGCGGTTGGCGTAGACGATTTCCTGGTCGGGAGAGTACCGGGGGCCGGAAAGAAGCAGTTGTTTGATCAGCAGTGGGTATTGGTGAGCGTTGTCTGCCGGCTTCAGGATGCGGGTCTGTGCCATGGTTCGGTGCCTCTCTCAATTGTTTAATTTATAACGAGAAGAGGGGTAAATCTGACACAGTTTCTGGCTTACGGAAACCTTTAGGCGATAAAAAAGCGCAGATCCGGTGCAGCGGGATTTAAATGGCCCGCTGGTCCCGGTCTGCGCTCTCGATGGGGTGTTCGCGAGAGGTTATTCGCGAGAAACTATTCGTAAGTGCAGAGGTAGGCCGTGTCGATGTCAGTCCGGGCCTTGAAGCTGGCCTGTCCCGCCACTTCAAAAAACTCGCCGGAACCGTAGGTCATCCATTCTTCCATGCCAGGCAGGAGAACGGTCAATACGCCACTGATCACCGTCATGGTTTCTTTCTTGCTGGTACCAAACTCATACTCGCCCGGGCTGATCACCCCCACGGTAGCCGGAAGACTGGAGGTCTGGAAGGCGATGGATTTGGCCTTGCCGTCGAAATACTCGTTAACTTTCAGCATGGGATACGCTCCTCAAAATTGTGGGAGCCTACTATACGGGAATTTTGTGCAACTCCAATGACAAATTTGCCGTTACTGGTCCCAGGTATTTCCACGTGTGTTGTCGGTTGTGGACACGCCGATATGCATCGCCGCCTTTGCCAGAATGTTGGCGCTCACTGGAGCGGTCAGGAAAAGGAACACGGTGATGAGCACTTCGGCAATGCCTATACCTTCTCCTTTGCTGCTGAAGTAGATGACTGAGCCCAACACAATGGCGCCTACGCCCACGGTGGTGGCCTTCGTTGGGCCATGCAGGCGTGTGTAGAAGTCAGGTAGTCGAGCCAGGCCAATGGCGCCGACCAGGGTGAAAAAACCACCGACGATCAGTAACAGTGCAATGGCGTATTCGGCAATGGGACTCATAACGGGGAACCTCTGGTCACAGGATGCTTGCCTTGTAGGTTATTCAATCACGCTGCCGCGCTTCAGGTATTTGGCCATCGCCACGGTACCGACGAAGCCCATCACGGCGATCAGCAATGCGGCTTCAAGATACAGGCGTGTACCCAGCGTTATTCCGAGCAGGACAATCAGCGCGATAGCATTGATGTACAGGGTGTCCAGCGCCAGTACCCGATCCGGCGCATCTGGCCCTTTGATCAGTCGATAGACATTCAGTACCGCCGCCAGGACAACCATGGCAATGGTGACGTACAGCGCGATGGTAATCATTGAAACATCTCCTTCAGGCGTGCCTCGTAGCGGGTGCGGATCGCGTTGATCACCTCGTCGTCGCTCTCGGCGTCAAGAGCATGGATTAGCAGCAACGTTCTGTCGTCACTGACATCGGCGCTGACTGTTCCCGGTGTCAGGGAAATGGTGCTGGCCAGCATGGAAATGGCCAGGGGGTGCGTCAACTCCAGGGGATAGGAGACCAGTATCGGTTTGGGTTCGCGGCCGCTGAGTATCAGGCGGGCGACGGAAACGCTGGACACCAGGATATCGTAGAGGACAAGGACCAGATACGGCGGCAGCTTCCAGGGACGCGCGAAGAAGGGAGGGTCCGGCCAGAAGCCGCGGGTCAATTGTGGAATCATCCAGGCCAGGACCAGCCCCATGACAACACTGGCGCCAGAAACGCCGTCACTCAGGAACTGCCAGACGGTAAACAGGATGAGGCTGAGGTATGGCTGTGGAAAGCTCAGGCGGTCAAGCATTACTTTTCCTCCCCAACCATGGGTTTGCTCAGGATTTCTGTGTAGGCACTGGTGTCATGGAGCTGTGCCGCCGTATCTTCGGCGTAGCGGCTGATTGGCCCTGCCAGGATGACCATCACGATACTCAGAGAAATCAACGCGCTGGCCGATACAGACAGGGATGGTGTCAGCTTTTGAGGTTCTTCAATATGACCTTCCACGTTGCGCCAGAACACGATACTGCCTGCGCGGCTGTAGGCGATCAGCGTGAAAAAGCTGCCAATCAGCAACACGCTCCAAAGCCAGGCAACATCCGACTCGGTCACTGCCGACTTGAGAATCAGCAACTTGGCAAAAAATCCACTGAGGGGCGGCAGGCCCACGGCAGCCACCGCCCCCATCAGGAATAGCACACTCAGGAAGGTGCGGTTGGCGATCCGTGGCGCAGTGACAATTTTGTCCTGGGCGCTGCCACGTTGGCCATCAACGAGATCGGCCACCAGGAACAGGCCACCGGCCACCCAGGTGGTGTTGAGGAGGTAGAACAATGCAGCGGATGTGCCGGCCACCGTGCCAAACGAAATGGCGGCAAGCAGCGTCCCGACAGAGATAATCACCTGCCAGGCAATCAGTTTCCTCAGGCTCGCGGCACCCAGGGCCCCGATGACGCCCATGGTCAGAGTGATCAGCGCCAATGGGAAGAGCCAGTCCATACCCAGGCCCGACAGCTCACCTGCCTGGTTGCCAAAGATCAGGGTGAAGACGCGGATAATGGCGTAGATACCCACCTTGGTCATGACCGCAAACAAGGCTGCGACTGGCGCTGTGGCGTTGGAATAGGCGCCGGGTAACCAGAAGCAGAGCGGCAGGATGGCGGCTTTCAGGCCAAAAACCACCAGCAACATCATGCCGCCGGCTTTCACCAGGGGAAGGTTCTCTTCGGCCACCTGCGGAATCTTGACCGCCAGGTCTGCCATGTTGAGCGTTCCCGTTACGCTGTAAATCATGCCGACGGCGATCAGGAAGACGGCAGAGCCCGCGAGATTCAGAACCACGTAATGCAGGCCAGGAACGGTTCGGCTGGTGCCTTCGCCATGCATCAGTAAGCCATAGGAGGCAATCAGCAGAACCTCGAACGCAACGAAGAGATTGAACAGATCACCCGTGAGGAAGGCGATGTTCAGGCCAAGTAGCTGAAAAAGGAACAGCCCGTGGAACTGACGGCTGCTCTCGTCGGTACCACCGATGGCATAAATGTGACAAAACAGCGCCAGCACCGCGGTCATGACGAGCATCAGAGCCGCGAGCCGGTCCAGCACCAAAACGATACCGAATGGTGGTTGCCAGTTACCAAAGGCATAGAGGCGATAACTACCGTCGTCGGCGAGAACAAGAAGGACGATCGCAGCAACGAGCATCAGCACTGTGGTGGCAATGGCGAGCGTCCGCCTCAAGGCGATGGGCGCGTATCCCATAAAAGCCTGCAATATGCCGCCGATCAGCGGAATCAGTATGGGAGCAGTCAGCCAGTGGTTCATGTGTTGGCGCCCTCCTGCTCCTGCTTTTGCACAGTGCTGTCCTGTTCTGGAACGCGGCCGTTGACATGGTCGTCGTTGTTGTCGGCAAGACTGCGCAACGACAGCACAACGACGAAGGCGGTCATGGCGAAACCGATCACAATGGCGGTCAGCACCAGTGCCTGGGGCAGGGGGTCGGAATAGGTTTCCGCGCTGCCGATGATGGGCTGGCCACCGGTCGCCAGCCGTCCTGACGAGAACAGGAACAGGTTAACGCCATAAGACAACATGGTCAGGCCCACCACAACGGGAAAGGTGCGGGCTCTGAGCATCAGGTAAACCCCGGAGGCAGTCAAAGCCCCGATGACCACCGCGAATGCAAGCTCCATTATGAGCCCTCCTTATAGTTGGTACTCTTGATGGCCGAATGGGGCGACAGGCGACCAACGCTGGTCAGTGCCAGCAGTGTGGCTCCGATGACGGTCAGATAGACGCCGAGATCGAAGATCAGCGCCGAGGCGACCTCGAACTTTCCAACCACAGGCCAGTAAACGTAGTCGAACGTGGATGTGAGGAACGGATAGCCGAATGCGAAACTGCCAGCCCCGGCGATCAGTGCAAACAGCAGCCCCAGGCCGATGACGTTGTGGTAGCGGATTGAAATACGGCCCTGGGTCCAGGACATCCCGCTGGCAATGTATTGCAGGATCAACGCCACCGCAGTGATCAATCCGGCGATGAAGCCGCCACCCGGCATGTTGTGGCCGCGCAGGAATATATAGGCGGAGATCATCAGGGCCAATGGCAGCATCGGCCTGGCAATCTGCTGCAGCATCATCGGGTACGCATCCCGCGTCCAGGGATGGCCCTGGCCGTCACCCGGAGGCGGGGTCAGGTCGACATTGCGCAGCATTGCGTAAATGCCCAGTGCCGCAATGCCCAGAACCGTGATCTCACCGAGGGTATCGAAGCCACGGAAGTCCACAAGAATGACGTTGACCACGTTGGTGCCACCGCCGCCGGGTTTGCTGTTCTCGAGGAAAAACTCCGAAATGGACGTAAACGGCTGTGTCAGCATGGCCAGAGTAATGAGTGTCATACCGATACCAGCCGCGCCAGCGATCAGAATATCCCTGATGCGGCGGCCTTTCGGCGTCTCGATTGGCGTCCAGGACGGCATGTAGTACAGCGCCAGCATCAGCAGGACAATCGTTACCACTTCAACCGACAACTGCGTCATCGCCAGATCCGGAGCTGAGAAGCGGGCAAAGCCGAGGGCAACAAGAAGCCCGACGACGCTGAGCAAAACCAGCGCAAAGAACCGGTCACGATGCACTGCCGCCGTACCCAGGGCCGCAACCACCAGGATGGCAACACCGATAAGCGTGGGCCAGTCCACCGGGCTGAGCCCATTGCTGCCAATGGCAATCCCCAGGTCCCAGAGAGGGAGCACGGCAACCGCAATCACACTGACGATCAGCAACATGGCGTAGCGCTGCAGTGAGCCGTTCTCGATGTAGGCAGTAACGGTATGGGCAGTGTCCGAAATTCGGCTAACGATGGCCTCGAAGACCGCTTTTTCATCAATTTCCTTGAAACGGGCGTGGAAATCGAAAAACCGCTGGCGCTGGGTATACATCAACAGGCCCCCGAAGAAGGCCACGAAACTCATCAGCAGCGGCAGGTTAAAGCCGTGAACAACCGTCAAGTGATACTCGGGAACGTCGCCACCCAGAGTGGCAGACGCTGCAGCATAGAGCAGTGGGCCGACGGAGAACGCCGGGAACATGCCAACCATCAGGCAGGCGAAGACCAGGATCTCGACCGGTATCTTCATGTACCTTGGCGGCTCATGGGGCGGAAAGATAGGCAGGTTGACGGGCCGACCGTTGAAAAACACGTCGTGGATGAACCGCGCCGAGTAGGCAACGGCAAATATGCCGGCCAGCGTTGCAATAAGCGGAGGCAGATAGGCCCACAGGCCGGGAAGATTCAGTTCCAGGGCTTCGGCGAAGAACATCTCCTTGCTCAGGAAACCATTGAGCAGCGGCACACCCGCCATCGACGCTGCCGCCACCATGGCCAGCGTGGCGGTATGAGGCATGTAGCGCCAGAGGCCATTGATCCTGCGCATGTCCCGGGTGCCGGTCTCATGGTCAATAATGCCGGCGGCCATAAACAGGGACGCCTTGAATATTGCGTGGTTGATCACGTGAAAGACCGCGGCGACGGCAGCCAGCTGGGTCCCCATACCGAACAGCAGGGTGATCAGGCCAAGATGACTGACCGTTGAATGAGCGAGGAGGCCTTTCAGATCATGCTTGAACATAGCGACATAGGCGCCAATCAGCAGCGTGGCCATGCCGGTAAAGCTCACCATGTAGAACCACTGTTCGGTGCCGGCGAGGGCCGGGTAAAGCCGGGCCATCAGGAAAATGCCGGCTTTCACCATGGTGGCTGAATGCAGATAGGCCGAAACAGGTGTCGGCGCCTGCATGGCGTGGGGTAGCCAGAAGTGGAACGGGAACTGTGCGGACTTGGTGAACGCGCCCAGCAGTACCAGCGTCAGTGCCACCGGGTACATGCTGTGGTTCTTGATCAGATCCCCGGCGGCGAGAACGTCCTCCAGCTCATAGCTGCCCACGATGTTGCCAATCAGCAGAATGCCTGCCAGCAGTGCCAGGCCGCCACCGCCGGTAACGGCCAGCGCCATCCTTGCCCCGCGGCGGGCGTCTTTCTTGTGAGTCCAGAAGCTGATTAACAGGAACGATGTCAGGCTGGTCAACTCCCAGAAAACCATCATCAGCAACAGGTTGCTCGACAACACGATACCAAGCATGGAGCCTTTGAAGCACAGCAGAAGCGCGTAGAACTTACCGACGTTCTCGTGGGGCTTCAGGTAGTAGCGGGCGTACAGGATGATCAATAGCCCGATAATCAGGATCAGCAGGGTAAAAAGCAGCGATAGGCCGTCCAGGCGAAAGCTGAAAGACAGCCCGATGGCTGGCAGCCACTCGGTGGTGTGCTGCACGATGCCGCCGTCGGCCAGGATTGCCCAATGGGGGTATAGTGCCGCCAATCCAATGATGGCAGGGACACAGGAAATGACAGCAATTGCCGTGCGTCCGCCCTGGGCGAACAGCGGAGCCGCCAGGGCTCCCAGAAACGGCAGTAAAACGACCAGCGGTAGCGACATCGCAACCTCTTGTTGGCTTTCTTCTTTATGGATGGAGAAGCAAATGTTGCCTGAGTTTAGCCCCCGGTGTCCGTGCTTGCACGGGCAACCATATGAATGGTGGCCAGGATATCAGCAGTGATGGGGTGGATCCGGGAAGTAGGGCAAGCTGCCGCGATGCTTCTTTGCATCAGCAGCGACCGGTGAAAAGCCGGGATGTGTATTAGCCAGGGACCTTGCGGTCGTCATGGTTGCTCCGATAATCAGTTACCCTGGCTGATGATACGTGGCCGTCTACGCAGGTCAAGTACGCTGACCATTTATCCGCGTTCAGAAATCACGGCGGTCCTGGTAGGGTTTGTCGGGAGAGCCGGAATTCCGGGCAACGGCAATGCGCTGGTTAGCCCGCCCGAGTACCTTCTTCTGCAGCTTTGTTTCCCAGTCCAGTGCGGTTCTGTCGGTGGCGTTCCAGCTGCGGTTGAACAACAGCTTGCTGGCGGCGACGGCGTCTGGCGAGCGCTCGGCCAGCTCGCGGGCGAAGTTCATTGCTTCTGCCATGGGATCGTCGCTAACGCGGCTGACCAGGCCCATGGCTTTTGCTTCCGTGCCGTCGAATCGTCGCGCGGTCATGGTCAGTTCCTTGGCCAGATCAATGGGCACCAGTTCCCGCAGGGTCACCGTCAGGCTCATGTCTGGGATCAGCCCCCACTTGCTCTCCATGATGGAGAATTCGCAGTCGCTGGTGGAAAACCGAAAGTCGGCACCCAGCGCAATCTGGAAACCACCACCGAAACAGTAGCCATGGGTAACCGCAATTACCGGTGCCGGCACATCCCGCCATAAATAACCGACATTCTGGGCAAGGTTGCTGATCCTGCGGCCAGGTTTGACCAGCAGCTTGAGGAAATTCACCGGATTCTTCGACACGGTCTTCACATCCAGCCCGGAGCAGAAAGCGTCTCCGGCACCGTTCAGTATGATGGCGCGCACACTGCGGTCTTTCTTCAGGGTTTTGGCCGCCCTGGTGATCGCCTCGAACATGGGCATGTCCAGACCGTTGTATTTATCCGGCCGGTTCAGGGTCACGATGGCGATACCGTCCTCAATCGTGATCAGTACCCGTTCAGAATCGCGTGTGCTCATAGTGTGGGTTCCATGTCATACGTTAGTCGTAGGCCGCTATGCTACCATGTTGCCTCCTGATGAAAACGTCCGCATGAGACGAGACGACCAGACGACCAATCAAAGAGAAACAACATGACCGCAGCCTACCCGAACCTGCTGAAACCCCTCGACCTGGGTTTCACCGAGTTGAAAAACCGCGTGCTTATGGGCTCCATGCATACTGGCCTGGAAGACCGGTTCTGGAACATCCACAAGCTTGCCCGTTATTTTGCCGAGCGTGCGGAAGGCGGAGTGGGGTTGATGGTTACCGGGGGCTTTTCACCCAACTTTGTCGGCCAGCTTTCGCCCCTGGCGTCCACCATGAACCATCGTGGCACCGCCATGCTTCACCGTCATGTCACCAGTGAAGTTCATGACGCTGGCGGCAAGATTTGCCTGCAACTGCTTCATGCCGGTCGCTATGGCTACCAGCCGTTCAGCGTATCCGCCTCGGCCACCAAGGCGCCGATTACGCCGTTCAAAGCTCGCGCGCTCTCCACCAAGGGGGTCGATAAGCAGATTGATGACTTCGTCAGCGCCGCGAAACTGGCGAAACTGGCCCGTTATGACGGCGTTGAGGTTATGGGGTCGGAAGGGTATTTCATTAACCAGTTCCTGTGTGAGAGAACCAATAAGCGTACTGACAAATGGGGCGGACCGTTCGAGAACCGCATGCAGTTGCCGGTGGAGATCGTTCGCCGCATGCGGGAAGCGGTCGGCCCCGAGTTCATTATCATTTACCGCCTGTCGATGCTGGACCTTGTAGAAGGCGGGCAGACCTGGGACCAGGTGGTGCAATTGGGCAAGGCCATCGAAAAAGCCGGTGCCACCATTATCAATACCGGTATCGGCTGGCACGAAGCCCGAGTGCCAACGATCGTGACGTCGGTGCCACGGGGCGGTTTTGCGGATGTGACCGCCAAGTTTTACGGCGAAGTGGACATTCCCGTGTGCACCACCAACCGCATCAACACCCCGGAGAAAGGCGAGGAAATCCTCGCGGCGGGCAAGGCCGATATGGTGTCCATGGCGCGACCGTTGCTGGCGGATTCGGAATTTGTGCGCAAGGCCGAGCAGAACCGTAGCGACGAAATTAACACCTGTATTGCCTGCAACCAGGCCTGTCTGGATCACGTGTTCCAGCTCAAACGGGCGTCCTGCCTGGTGAACCCGCGCGCCTGTCACGAAACCGAACTGGTCCTGACGGTGGCTCCGGTCAGCCGCCGCGTGGCGGTGGTCGGAGCCGGTCCTGCCGGTTTGGCCGCCGCGACCACTGCCGCCAAGCGGGGTCACAAAGTGACGCTGTTTGAAGCGGATGACAAAGTTGGCGGCCAGTTCAACTACGCCAAGCGCATCCCCGGGAAGGAAGAGTTCTATGAAACGCTGCGTTACTACCAGCGCCAGATCGAAATCCTGGGTATTGAACTGAAGCTCAATACCCGCGTGGATGCCGATGTATTGGGAGGGCAGGGCTTTGACGACGTGATCATCGCCACGGGCGTGAAACCGCGTACGCCAAGAATTGATGGCATCGACCACCCGAAGGTGCTCGGTTACCTCGATGTTCTGCGCCACAACAAGGCCGTAGGCCAGTCAGTAGCGGTGATAGGTGCCGGTGGTATCGGCTTCGATGTCAGCGAGTTCCTCACTCACGAATTCGGTCATCACCCCGAGGGAGAGCAGGTCAGCATGGCAGACTGGCAGGCTGAGTGGGGCGTTGATCCGCAATTCGACGGGCCGGGCGGCCTGGCTGAGCGCAAGCCGACATCGTCACCCCGCAAGATCTACCTGATGCAGCGGAAAACCAGCAAAGTCGGCGGTGGTCTGGGCAAGACCTCTGGCTGGGTACATCGCAACAGCCTCAAGCACCGTGACGTTGAGATGCTGAGAGGGTGTAGTTACGAGAAAATTGATGATGACGGTCTGCATATCACGCTGTCCGACAAGGACGGTAAGGTCACCGAGAGTAAGGTTCTGGCGGTAGACAACGTCATCATATGCGCAGGTCAGGAACCGTTCAGGGCGTTGTTTGATGATTTGGTCAATCGGGGTATTCAGACCCACCTGATAGGTGGTGCGGACGTGGCCGAAGAGCTGGACGCCAAGCGTGCTATTCGGCAGGGGACGGAAGTGGCTGCCCGGATCTGACCGGGTGGACAATTTTGGTCATAAAGTGATCATCTTGATCATTTGTGACCCGTTTGGGCGTCAGTCATCGTTACGGTGACTGACCCGGGTTACCGAATGGCTTTCAGAGCCTCGCTGATGGCGTCTGCCTCGGCGGACAAAACCCGATAGCGAAGGCTATCGGCCTGCTGGCTGGCCTGAAGTAGCTGTTTCTGCTTCATGTCGTAAAGGCGACTGAGCAGTGCGCATTGCTGGTTTTTTTGCGGTGCGTTCATGGTATTACCCTCCACAGGGAGTAGCCTGTGTCAGTTATTTTTACGTTTTGCCTCGGCTTTTGGCCTTGTATTGAAAACTAAGCATAACCCGGGCCAAAAGCGCTCAGGCTCGGGTTACCTTCCGAATCTCGCCCGATAAATGCCGGGCGCCAGGCCGGTATGCTTCCTGAACAGACGGCTGAACGAACTGACATCTTCATAACCGACCAGCCGCGTGACTTCTTCAACCGCCACCCGCGAATTCTCCAGATGCTGCCGGGCCGCCTCTATTCTCAGAATCTGCAGGTAACTGGTGGGGGTGTCCCCGGTTGCCGCTTTGAACCGACGAATCAGCGAACGCTCCGTTAGATCGGCGAATGCGGCAAGGGCTTGCAGCGTCACCGGTCGGGTGTAGTTCACATCCAGCCAGTCCTGCAGTTTCAGAATCGCGGCATCGGAATGATAGCGCCGGGCCTGTAGCGCTCCATAAGGCGCCTGGCTGGTCCGCCCCGCATCAATAACAAACGCCTTCGCCAGTTCACGCGCCACCTTCGCCCCGGCGTAGCGTTCCACCAGATACACCCCCAGATCCCACCACGCCATACCACCGCCGGCACAGGCAATGTGCCCATCCACTGTAATCAGCTTTTCCGGCTGCAGGTCTACCCCGGGAAAGCGTTTTCTGAACTGGTTGCTGAACCCCCAGTGCGTCGTTGCCTGCCGCCCGTCCAGCAACCCGGCCTCCGCCAGCAGAAACGCCCCCGTGCAGTTACTGGCCAAGCGGACCTGTCCGGTTGGCGCCTCCCGAAAGCCGCCGAGCCAGTCAACCAACCCGGGATTGGCCTCCAGAACCTGCGCAATCGGCGCGCCAATCGTGGGTACAATGACCAGGTCTGCCTGCGAATTACCGGTGGGAATGTCCTGCCAGTCCCCATCGGCCATCAATGTTATCCCATTGATACACCGACAGGGCCGACCACCCTTGGTCAGCAATTGAGTGGTGAACTGCTGATCCGGAGGCGTATCGTTGATGCGTGCCCAGGTTACCCCCGCCAGTCGAAACAGGTCGATAACCCCCGTAATCGCACTGGCAAGCGCCCCATCAAACCCAATAACAGAAACCGTTCGCATACCACCTCCAAATCAGGGTGCCAGCCGGGAGGGTCTCCCGGTTGGTGCCCGTCTGCCGAGCACCACAAGCCGCGCATTCACAAAAGGAGACCTGGAATAAAAGTGGCAATTTTAACCATGATTATGTCATTAACGCCGGTTTCAACAAAAACAACCGTATGAGAGGCTATACGCCATAAACAGGAGACCCGAAATGACCGACACCCTGATTGACCGCCGCGACCTGGCGTTCCAACTCTACGAAGTACTCGACACCGAAAGCCTCAGCGAACGCGAGCGCTTTAGCGAACACAGCCGCGACACCTTCGACGCCGTCATCGAAACCGCCGACAAAATCGCCCGTGACAAATTCGCTACCCACAACAGCGCCGCCGACAAAGACGAGCCAAAATTCGTCGACGGCCAGGTGGAAATGCTGCCTCAGGTCAAAGAAGCCTTTGACGCCTACGCCGATGCCGGCTTCATTGCCGGGCGCTACGACTACGAACTGGGTGGCATGCAACTCCCCGAATCTGTCATGGCAGCGTGTAACGGCTTCTTCACCGCCGCTAACCCGGGCACTGCGGGTTACCCGTTCCTCACCACCGCTGCCGCCAACCTGATCCGCGTGTTCGGCAACGACCAGCAGAAAAGCACCTTCCTGCCACACATGCTCAGCGGCCGCTTCACCGGCACAATGGCCCTGACCGAGCCCCACGCCGGCTCGTCACTGGCTGATATCCGCACCTCGGCCACGCCGACTGACGACGGTCATTACCTGATCAAAGGCGCCAAGATCTACATCTCCGGCGGCGAACAGTCCCTCACCGAAAACATCGTTCACATGGTGCTGGCGAAGGTCAAAGGCGCCCCGGCAGGCGTAAAAGGCATCTCCCTGTTTATCGTGCCGAAATTCATCGTGGATGAAGAAGGCAACGCGACTGAACGTAACGGCGTGAACCTGGCCGGCCTGATTCACAAGCTGGGCTACCGCGGGACCACGTCAACGGCGCTCAGTTTTGGTGACGACGCACCCTGCCATGGCTATCTGGTGGGCGAGCCCCACCAGGGCCTGAAGTACATGTTCCAGATGATGAACGAAGCCCGTGTGGGCGTCGGCTTCGGCGCCGCCGTGATTGGTTATCGTGGCTACATGCACAGTCTGGAATACGCCAAGGACCGCCTGCAGGGCCGCAAGCCGTCAGAAAAGAACCCGGAGGCACCCCAGGTTCCCATCATTGAGCATGCCGATGTGCGACGCATGCTGCTGGCCCAGAAAGCCTACAGTGAAGGTGGCCTGGCGCTGTGCCTATACGGCGCACGCCTGATGGACGACCAGCACACCCATCCGGACGAGCAGAAGCGGATGGAAGCCGGCAAGTTGCTGGACCTGCTAACGCCAGTCATCAAGGCCTGGCCATCCGAGTTCGGCCCGAAGGCCAACGACCTGGCAATCCAGGTCTATGGCGGTGCCGGTTACACCCGGGAATACCCGGTGGAGCAGTGCTGGCGGGATAATCGCCTGAACCCGATTCACGAAGGCACCAACGGCATCCAGGCGCTGGACCTGCTGGGGCGCAAGATCTGGCAGGATCAGAGCCACGGCCTGCAGTTGCTGATGCAGGAAATGCAGGTGGACCTGGAAGCCGCCACCACCGATCGGTGCCAGCAATGGGCGCTGTCCCTCAGTGAAACCCTGCAGCAAGCAGTGAAAGTGACCCAGAGTCTGGGTAAATCCCTGATGTCGGAGGATCCCGACCGGGTGTTGGCCAACGCGTCCTGCTACCTGCACTTGTTCGGACATATCATCGTATCCTGGATGTGGCTGCGTCAGGCCAACGCCGCCGCCAAGGCCCTCGGTTCTGCCAACAGCGACGAAGAAAGGAACTTCTACCAGGGCAAGCTGCAGGCCGCCCAGTACTTCTTCCATTGGGAGTTGCCTACTGTGGCACAGGATCTGGTGCTGCTCCGCAACCAGGACGACACCTGCATGAACATGAAGTCGGAGTGGTTCTGAAACTGGCGGACTGACACAATCTAAACCAGACTGTAGGCTGGCCCCGGAACGCAGGTTTCAGCGTACCGGGGCGCTTTCCTATCCTGCTGCATCCACAGGGAAGAAGCTGCCATGACGTCGGGACACGCCTCCAATGCCTATCGCCCGGTACGCTGTGAAATTCACAGTTTGCTCCGGGAGTATCTGACCTCTTCAAAACTGGCCGAGATTGTCTATCGCGACGATGCCGGTCAGATCTGTACGACCCACGATGTCATCCGCGATCTCTTCAGTCGCGCTGGCCAGGAGTTTGTTTTTCTTGGGCGGGGGCACATGGTTCGCCTTGATCACGTGCTGACACTGGACGGTAAGGTCGTAGCCGGAGCCAATTAATGGCTACAGGTTATTGCTTTCGCTAACTTATTGTCGCTGCTAACAAAAACGTAATTCCCAAGTAATTGTGCCCGCTCCGTCACGGCCGTAGACTTGTCGCTGTTGTTTTCACACGCCAAAGAAAGGACACAGTTATGAACAAGCTGACACTGAGCGCACTGGCACTGCTGATGACGCTGGGCCTTGCGGCCTGCAGCCAGGATGACAACGAAGGCGTCGATCTCGAGGAAGCCGGCGACAACGTTGAGGAAATGGCGGATGACGCTGGCGATGCGGTCGAAGAGACCTACGAAGATGCCACCGGCCAGAATGACAGCGCCTGGGACGAAACCAAGGACGCTGCTGGAGATGCCGCCGAAGAAACTGGCGAAGCAATGGAAGAGACCGGTGAGGAAATGGGCGAAGCCGCTGAGGAAGCCGGCGACTCCATGCAATAAGATTGCGTCTGTGGCCTGCCCTTTATGGGCAGGCTTTTTTGGTTGTAAGAAATTGTTAAAGAAACTGTCTTTTTACTGTCTGAAATCTGTCACTTAACCCACCGACACTGTTCTCTCGAAAACCAATAACCCACCCGAGAGAGAGCAGGACCATGGCAAAGCATGATCTGGATTCCAACTACCTGGATCCCAATTACGAGCCCGTAGTCAACCATTCAAGCAACACGCCCTTTCATCAGGTCCTCGCGGCCCGTATGCAGCGCCGTACTGTTATGAAAGGTTCTGTTGGCGCCGCGTTGGCCAGCGTAATGGGCTTGGGCCTGGCCGGCTGTGGCAGCGATGATGACGATAACAACGGCTCCTCCACAGGAGGAAGTTCCGCCAACACGGATCTTGGTTTCAATGCGGTTGCCGTATCGAGCGCTAACGAAGTAGTTGTTCCAGAGGGTTATTCCTCGGTCACTTTTCTGCCCTGGGGAACCCCGATCACTGGTTCTTATCCTGAGTATAAAGCCGATGGCACCAATACCGGTGCCGATCAGGAACAGCAGGTTGGAATGCACCACGACGGTCTCCATTTCTTCCCGATAGACCAGAAGGCCGGTGGCAACAGCTCAACGGAAGGCCTGTTGGTGATGAACCATGAGTACATCAATCAGTCTGCACTCCATGCCAATGGGCCGACCAACGCCGGTGATAATGGTGGCGTGCGCCCCGCCGATGAGGTTCGCAAGGAAATTGCCGCCCATGGTGTGTCTTTAGTCCACATCAAGCGTGACGCCAACGGTACCTGGGACGTTGTCTTCGGCAGTCCATTCAATCGTCGTATTACCGGCAGCACCGAGATGGACATCCGTGGCCCGTTACGTGGGTATAGCAAGCTGGTCACAACATACAGCCCCAATGCGACGGAAACTCGCGGTACCCTGAACAATTGCGCGATGGGCCTAACGCCCTGGGGCACCTACCTGACCGCGGAAGAGAACTGGCACGGCTACTTTGCCAATAGCGACGCAACTCAACCTCGCGAGCAGATCAGACATGGTGTTGGCAGCTCCAGCCGGTACGACTGGGAATTGGCAGACAGTGCGGCTGACCAATATGTACGGTTTAATGTGAGTACGACCGGAACGGCTGCGACTGACGACTACCGCAACGAAGCCAACACCTACGGCTTCATGGTTGAAATTGATCCGTTTACGCCGGAAAGCAAGCCCCAGAAACGTACTGCGTTGGGACGCTTTGGTCACGAAGGCGTCATCTTTGCGCCGGCGAAGGAAGGTGAGCCGGTGGTGTGCTACTCCGGTGACGACTCCCGTTTCGAGTATATCTACAAGTTTGTGTCGTCTCAGCCATACTACGCCTCGACGGCCGGTGGCTACCTGCTGGATGAGGGAACCTTGTACGTAGCCCGCTTTAACGCGGATGGCTCTGGTGACTGGCTGGCGCTGGATCTGGACGACGCGGATTTCGCCAGCAAGGTTGCTGCGGTCGAAGGCAGCATGGTCGGCGATATCCAGTTTGATGGTTTTGAGAATCAGGCTGACGTTTTGCTAAATACGCGACTCGCGGCCGATATCGCTGGTGCTACAACGATGGACCGCCCGGAATGGGGCGCTGTTGATCCCAACTCTGGCGAGGTCTATTTCACCCTGACAAACAACTCGAACCGGGGCCAGCCAGGGTTCGACGACGTCAACGCCGCCAACCCGAACTCTCCCAATGCCACCGGCCACATCATTCGCTGGACTGAAGAAGGTAGCGATCACACGGCTACCAGCTTTGACTGGGACATCTTTGTCTTCGCCGGCGAGCAGGGTACGGAAACTGTTGTCGATGGTGAGGCCGTCGTCTCCCTGAACGATGATAATATTTTCAACAGCCCGGATGGCCTCTGGTTTGACTACAATGGCCGGCTGTGGATCCAGACCGATGGCTCTGATGCTGACCCGTACTTCAACAACATGATGCTGGCCGCCAATCCGGAGACACGCGAAATCAAGCGCTTCTTCGTCGGGCCCCAAGGTTGTGAAGTAACTGGCGTTGTCAGCACACCGGACGTTAAGACCATGTTCGTGAACATCCAGCACCCGGATGGTAACTGGCCGAACGCGGCCGAGTCCCGTCCCCGCGACGCCACTGTTATCGTAACCAAAGACGATGGCGGTGTGATCGGCGCCTGATCGCCTGATAGAGGCGCCACGGGCGCACACCGACAAGAGCCAGCCGTAACGCCGGATTCTTCCAACAGGACGTCTCCGGCGTTACGGCTTTTTTGTTTCAGTTTTTCATCGATCTGCCGTAAAACCAGTATTGGTCAACTAAAGTAGCAGTTATAAGTAAAGGTCAATTCTTTACTCTCACGAGTAATCGTCAAAAAAGATGCATTCACTAATAATGAAAATAAAGAGGTGGATATGGGTTTGCTCAGTCGGCCTGTTCTGGTTGTGGGGGTGTCAGTCGCCGTTGTCGTCGCCTTTGGGGCTTTCCTGGTGGCGCCGTTGATAGGGTTGGATAGCGCGTCGCTGGTGGCGGGCGTGGTTATTGGCCTGGTCGTCGCCACCGCGTATCTGGTGTTACGCGTTCTGGAACCGGTTGAACGTTCCATCAAGCAGCTCAACGCCGGTAAGCTGCCAGCGGATAGTCCGCTGGGCAAACAGTGTGCAAGCCTCCTTGCGGACGCCAAAGCAGGGCGGGCACTGGTGGAAACCCTGTCCGGCAGTGCCGATAAAAGTGCCATTTCTGCGGCCCAGGTGTCCCACGCGGCCGACCAACTAAAAAACCGCCTGGATCGACAGGTCAGTGAAACTGCACAGATGGCGGAGTACGCGGGTCAGATTACCGAGAGTGTGCGTGAATCCGCCCAGCAGGCCACCGATGCTGCGACCATGGCTCTGCAGAACCGTCAGGTGAGCGTTGAGGGCCGTGATGCGCTGACCTCTGCCATCAATAGCGTGCGAGCCGTGCACGAGCAGTCCAGCGAGAACCTCAGATTAATTCAGGAACTGAACGAGAAATCCAACAAGATCCAGGGTGTCACCACCACCATTCAGGGCATCGCGGAACAAACCAACCTGCTGGCCTTGAACGCGGCAATTGAAGCCGCTCGTGCCGGCGACCAGGGGCGGGGCTTTGCGGTGGTTGCCGACGAGGTCAGGCAATTGGCCGGGCGAACCGCGCAGGCAACCGGTGAGGTGGCCGAAACGCTGCAGGAAATACGTTCCGATACCTCCCTGATTGTTTCGCGGATCGAGGACCTGGCCAAGAGCGTTGAATCCGGCTTGGAGTCAGTTGAAAGCGTTGGCGAGCGCCTTGATCAGATTCGTGATCAGTCTGACCGTGTGCAGCAGCAGGTGGCGCGCATTGCCGAGATTGACCAGAACAACGAGCAGAGCCTGCAGCAGGTATCGTCGGCCATTGAAACGGTTCGGGATCAGATTACCGAGAGCGATACCAGCGTTGCGTCGCTTGCCCAGCAGGCAGCGACACTGATGGAACTGGCGGAAGAGGCCAACGCGGCATTTGCGTTGAACAGCGATGAAAGCTATCACCGCTTCTTCTACGACCAGGCCCGGCAGGGTGCGGACCGGATTGGAAAGCTCTTTGAAAAAGCGGTTCGCGATGGGCAACTGGCAGAAAGCGCCCTGTTTGATAAGCAAAGAACCCCCATTCCCAAGACCGATCCACAGAAGTATTCCAGCAGCTTTGATCGGTTCACCGATCAGCAACTGCCCACCGTTCAGGAAGCGGTGAAAGGGGCCCACCCGTCGATGGTCTTCGCGATTGCCGCCGCGCCGGATGGCTATGTGCCGACCCACAACCGTGATTTCGCCCATGCGCCAACGGGCGACCCGAAAGTGGATCTGGTAAAGAGTCGCAGCAAACGGCTGTTTAACGACCGCACCGGTGCTCGGTGTGGCAGCCATACCCAGAATATGCTGCTACAGACCTACCGCCGGGATACTGGCGAGGTTATGCATGACCTGTCAGTGCCGATCTACGTGAATGGCAAGCACTGGGGTGGCTTCCGCCTGGGTTACAAACCGGACAACCGCTAAGTTCCAGCGGTTTCCGGCTCCTGTTGCTGTGATACACTGCGGGTGTGGAGCCAGAGGAGAGTGACTTGTCCGAGCACGAATACATCCCCGCCAATGCAGACCCCATAGCACGACGTGAAGAGCCAGGCCGCAACCTGGCGGTGCTGGTTTATATCCTGCAGGCGCTGTCGTTCTTTGTCGGTGGCATTACCGGCCTGGTGGGTGTGATCATCAATTACGTCAAGCTCGATGACGTAAAGAGCACCTGGATAGAGCCTCATTTCCGTTGGCAGATACGAACCTTCTGGATCGGGCTGTTATGGACGGTGATTGGCATCGTGACGACGCCACTGATCATTGGCTGGTTTGTGTTACTGGGCATCTCCATCTGGATCATCTACCGCATTGTGAAAGGCGCCCTGGCGTTGAACGACGGGAAGCCACCGGAACCTCACTGATCCTCGGTCACTTCCCTTAACCGGGTGGCGCTGATGGCGCCGGCCAGCCCCATGGCGCCCAGCGTCAGTATCACCGCCACGTCGGATATCATCGATACCAGCGCTGTCAGCCCGCCCGTTGCCAGTAACAGCACCCCAATAACGGTATTGCTCACGGAGGTATAGTCGGTGCGTTTGTTGCCGCCTGCCATATCGACCAGATACGTTTTACGTCCCAGTCGAACCCCCGCATGCGCAATGCTCAGCACGAAGAACCCGGCGGGATAGAACCAGATGCTGGAGGTTGCTTCGCCGGCAAACAAAGCGGTCAGGCCCACCGTCAGGCAAGCGCCACTGGCGACAATGGCACCGCGAATCATTACCCGCCGGCTGGACTCGTCCGCCATCCAACCCCACACGCTGGCGCTGATGGAACTGGCGAGGCTGCTCGCCAGCAGAAAGACGCCCAGAAGCCACCCGGTATCAGAGTTTTTCTGGGCGAGCACGACAAAGTAAGGCGACGCCAGCGCTGAGCACAACAGCAGGGCGCGGGTAATCACGAAGTGCCGGAAGGGCACGTCATCCCTGAGAAGGGACAGGCTTTTGAACGCGTCCCCAAGCGCATTGCCGCCACCGCCGGTTTCGCCCTCGTATTCATCAACAGAGGCGAATAGAAAGCCGGCAATAACCCAGAGGCAGGCAGCCAACAGGAGCAGGAGGGTGTAGAAAAGTACGCCAGGGTCACCCCGGTTCCAGAACAGCAAGGCGGTGAGGATGACTGTTGCGGTCCCACCGATGGTGGAGGCCAGGCCAGACAGCCGCCCTCGGCGTTTCTTCGGGATGCATTTCCCCTGCACGTCCTTCATGGACACCGAGCAGAACCCCCGGGCCAGGGAAAACAGCACCAATGCGCCCACCACGCCGGCGCCCGCGGCGTAGCCCTCCAGGAACCAGACGCTCGCCGCCATGCCCAGAACACTGGCCGCCTGGCCAAAGCTTCCCAGGGTCCAGAACCATTTGCGTACAGGCTTGCGCCGGACCCAGGCACCGATCACCATTTGCGGAATCATTGAGCCGGACTCCCGGATCGGAACCAGCCAGGCCACCAGGGCAGGCGCTCCGATAGCGCTCAAAAGCCAGGCCAGCACGGTCTTGGGGCTGATCAGCAAGTCACCAAGTTTGGTCAGCACATTGCTGCCGAGGATCAGGAAGAAGTTGCGTGGCACCTCCCGGCAGGCTTCATCGGGGATGTCCGTGCAGACCCGGGCGTCTTCTTCGTTGGCAATCAGGCTGTAAACCTGGTCGAGGGTGTCCTTGTTTCTGGCGGGCAAGTTGCCGTCCTCCTGAACAAATGGCTCATAAGGATACCAGCTAAGGCGAGTTGCCTTAAGGCAGGAGGGCCGCGTTGCGGGTGATTCAGACCAGGTGGTGGTCCCACTGGACCGGCAGATCGGCGATTTGCCGTGACTGATTGTCCTGCCCCAGGCGCACCAGTTTTCCGCGTCCGGAGGAGATCAGGAAATCGCCTCCTGCCAAAGCCTGGACGCCAGCGCAGTCGGGTATGGACGCCCTGGCCAGCAGTTCGCCAGTGATGCCATTGAACACCACGGCGGTGCCGCCCACTGGCGACGCGGCAGCGACAAGGTCGTTCTCGGGATGGGCAACAACGCTGGCGATGTAGTTGGCCAGTGCTGCCTGGGTATCCTCTTCGAATCGGATTTCCTGAAGCTCACCGCCTTCCAGCCGCGCGATGAGGGCGGGGGACTCGTGAAGGGGCCCCTGGTACTGGTAGGCAACGTACACCCGGCCGTTCGAACCGGTACTGACATGACGGGCGCTTTGCTGGTGATGGGCAGGGTTGAACCGCCCAATAATCCGACCGCTGCGGCGGTTCATCAGGATCAGCGCGGGTTCCATGGTGTCGAGGTTCAGCTTGAGGCGATCGTAGTCCGGGTGGGTCAGTATGCCGCCCAGGCCAATCACCAGGGTTTCCCCATCTGGATGCAGTGTCAGCTCATGGGGGCCAATGCCCTGAAGCTCAAAGGTATCGACCCGCTGATAATTCTGCTCCGCGTCATAGACGGCAATAATGCCTTGCCCCGGCTCGTAGCGGCTGGCGGTGACATAGAGCCAGCGGCCGTCGGGGGAGAACACTCCGTGACCGACAAAGTGTTCCCCGGAAGCGGCTTTGACGCGATGTGTCCTGTTGCCGCTGTGGGCGTCGAACCCGTAAAACGCCCAGCCGGGCCGGCGTTCGAAGAAGATGACCTGAGAGCCATCCGGGCGTGCACATCCGCTGTGGCAACGGGTGTCGACCGGTGACTCCCATATGAGGTGACCTTTGCGGTTGATGGCACTAATGCCGAACTTACCCCCGGGCAGTCCCACGGCGCCGACGTACTGATCTGGCGCGTAATCCGCTTTTCGAGGCAGCAGACTGCAGCCGGACAGGGTGGCTGCCAGTCCTCCGGCCATCCCCGCTTTCAGTAGTTGTCTGCGGTTGATAAGTGCACCTCCGGGTTGCCTGTTGCTGCTCATCAGTCGCCGTCGCTGGAATTGAAGCCGCGAATGACGCCGAGTTCAACCGCTGCCTGGTCATTGATCAGAGTGGTTAACTGGGAAACGTCAACGTAGAAGCCCTGGAGCAGGGAAAAGGCATCGTCATTGGAAAGCAGCTCAGTCATGGGGCGATGGAGTTCCGGGAAGTGCTCCAGAACGTCCTTGAACTGGTTTTCAATTCGTGGACCCAGTTGCGGTTGTTCGCTTTCCTTTAGCAGCTGTGTCAGGCCCGGCAGGAAAGACTGCTCCAGGCCATGGATGGTTGCTTCCATGGTCTTCAGGCTACGGCCGCTACGCCAGGCATCGGCGGCGTAGACAGAACGTTTGCCATTCCCACGGAGCCCCATTGGCTGGGCAAGCCGGCGATCCTCCAGAATCTCCAGGGCCGCCATGCCGGCCCGGATGGTGGTGTCGCGGTATTGTTCCGTGGCCAGGTAATCCTTGCGGAACGTCTGCCATTGATCACGGAGTTGCTGGCTATTGGTTTCGATGTGGCCGGCAACCGCTCTCAGCAGGCCGCAGGTCTTTTCCGCGGGTAGGGCATTGTCGCTGGCGTTCAATGGTTCGTCGTACAACAGGTACTCCAGCATGGGAAAACCCTGTACGGCCACGCCGGACTCGGCGATGACCTCACCCGATATCGGGTCTTCCGAGTTCAGCAGGTAGCTGGCTTTGCGGGCAATGAGGTTTTTCGGGTCGGGCCAGAACTGGAACTGCCAGGCAAGGTTGTCGTTCTCCACCGGGCCAAAATCCACAAAACGGACAAGCTGCCACGCCAGGAAGGTGTCCAGCCAGGCTTGCTCAAGGGTATCGCGTGCCGCCTGTTCCGGCGCGCTGCAGTAGTCGACAGCCGCAACGGACAAGTCGCCCGCTTCGGCCGCCAGAGACTGGTAACCTGCGAGAATTCCCTGGTGCCATTGTTGTGTCGCGTTGCTGTTCGTTTCAGTCTGGCTGGCAGCCATCCCAGCAATTGGAACCAGTATCAGCGCGGCAATACCCACGGCTTTCGTTAATGGTCGCATGGCGTGTCCTCAGAGAGAGTTCAGGAAATCCAGGAGTGCCTCCCGGTCTTCGACGGGCATCTGACGGTAACGTTCAGCTGCCGGCCCGGCCTCGCCCCCGTGCCAGAGCACGGCTTCTTCGAGTGTTCGCGCCCGCCCGTCGTGGAGGAACCCGGACTGCGGATTGACCCGTTGAGCCAGGCCGATTCCCCAGAGCGGGGGTGTCCGCCATTCGTTGCCGTTGGCCAGGAATTCATCCCGACCATCGGCAAGCGCCGGACCCATGTCATGCAGGAGCAGATCGGTATAGGGCCATATGGTCTGGTTGCTGAGGTCCGGGCGGTCCGGGGCGATGCCGGTAGTGTGCCTTGGTGTATGACAGCCGGCGCAGCCGGTTTCATTGAACAGTTCCGCACCTTGTTGAACGGACACATTGTCCAGGTCACGGCGTGCCGGTACTGCCAGGCTTTTGGCATAGAAGGTCACGAAGTTGCTCACCTTGTCGCTCACTTCGGGGCTGCCGCCGTTGGCGAAGCGCCCACAGTTCTGCTCGGGCGTACAATCGGTTGCCGGTTTGAGGGTGGACGTCAGCCCCATGTCTCCAGCAAACGCCCCCATGCTTTGCTGATGAACGTTTGGTTCGGCAGCTTTCCAGCCGAATCGACCCGGCACGGTTTGCTGGCTGTCCAGGTCCCAGACTTGATTGAGTTTGCCGGAGAGGCCGTCGTTGTCCGTATCCTCCGGATCCGCCAGTGCTTGCAGGTCTTCAAGCGGTATGGCTTCCAGCAGACCCATGCCGATCATCTGCGGAGCCACCCGCGGAGACACCAACAGGTCTTCCGGGAGTGGGCCATAGTTAGGGTTCTCGATCCGGTAGACCGGTTTTCGTAGTTCTATTTCGGTGCCGTCCGACAGCGTCTCTGTCACCGATTCCCAGTCGATCACCAGATCGGCTTCAGGTTTGGCGGCCGGCAGGGCGGCGGTTTGCAACTGGCTGCCGTACACGGGGGCCGGTTTGAATCCGTGGGTCTTCAGGATATCCGCATCCTGCTCGGGATCGGCTGGCACGGCGAGGCGGAGGAACAGCGATATAGGTTTGTCGTCAGCGCCGGGAGGATGTCCACGGCCATCCTTTATGTGACAGCCCTGGCAGGAGTTGGTGTTGAACAGTGGCCCCAGTCCGTCGCGGGCATCCGTGCTGGCAGGGGCTTCGACCCAGGGGTTGCGGAAGAAACTGTTGCCGACACTGAAATCCAGGCGCCTGGTCATGGACAGGTTAGCCTGGGGCAGGGAATAGGCATTGTGATCGAACTGATCCACTGTGCCTTCGCCCCCCGTCTTGACCGTCGCCTGGATCGGATAAGGTTCCTGGGCGGCAGCCATGGCGAAGGCCGCTGCTACGGCCACTCCCGAAAACAAGGTCAGCAGTAGCAGGGGGCGTTGGCGCATGGTTTCTCTACAACATGTCGTTACTTTTTAGTGGGTCAGCCAGTTAGTGGGTAAGCTAGAAGGTATGGCCGGCGTCATCAGGCTTGAGCGAGTCGATGCCCAGTTCGCGGGCGGCCTGTTCAATGGAACCGGTTTGTGCCACCAGCGCCATAATCGCGCCGTTTACGATCTCCGCGCCTTTCTCATTGCCTGGCGCGATCATCATATCGAATTTCATCGGCTCTGACTCGGCTTCGGCACTGGATTTCATGGTTTGCAGCGCCCTCATCGACTCTTCGAACTGCTGGCTCAGTGTCTCGTTCAGTTCCGGGTTGAGCTCGGCAACCAGATCGGACAGGGAAGGACCGGTCAGTTCAGAACCGTCAATCCGGGTGTAGCTGCCGGAGTAGATGTTGGCCACGCCCTGGCCGTTGTAGTAATGGGAGTTGTGGGTGTTGTCGCTGAAGCAGTCGTGCTCATCCTCGTAGGAATTGGCTTCCAGGGCGACTTTCATGCGCTCACCGGCAAGCTCACCCAGAGACAGGGAGCCCATGCCGAAGAACATTTTCTGGATGGCGGCGTCCGGTGCTTCGGCGAGCAGCTGGGAGCGGTAGTTGTCTTCCTGGCCGGGTGCCCATTGTGCAACCATCCATTCGAGATCGGTGATCAACAGATCGGTCGCGGCATCCAGGTAGGCGGCGCGGCGGTCGCAATTGCCATGGGTGCACTCCTCGCCCTGGGCGTAGTCCGTCGCAGGACGCTGTCCGGCGCCGCGATCGAAGCCGTGCAGGTCCTGGCCCCACAGCAGGAATTCAATGGCATGGTATCCGGTGGCCACGTTGGCCTCCGAGCCTCCGATTTCGTTCAGCTCCGCCAGCAGGTCTGGTGTCAGGCTGGAAGCGTCGACCGTCGTGCCACCAATATTGATTTCCGTGCTGGCAACAATGTTTGCCGTAGCGCCCTCGTTGCCCAATTCGTACTGGTAGCCGTCTTCCTTTACGTAATCGATCAGGCCTTCGTCCAGCGGCCAGGCATTCAGTTGCCCTTCCCAGTCATCAACCACGGCGTTACCAAAGCGGAACACCTCAGTCTGCTGATAGTGCACCCGGGAAGCCAGCCAGGCCTGTTTTGCCTTTTGCAGATTTTCTTCGGTCGGGCTTTCCAGGAAGGTGTCTATTGTGCTGTCGAGGGACTGTGCGGCGGTCAGTGCGTCTTCAAAGTTTGCATGGGCCAGGTCGGCGTAGTGTTCCACGACATCGGATTTGCTGATGGCTTCTGCTGCCGCCGGCTCTTCGGCTGCCGAGGATGTGGATGCGGTTTCGTCGCCGCTACTGCAGGCCGTCAGTAGCGTCGCGGAGATAGCGAACGCCAGGGGAATGCGTGATGCGTTTGAGAGCAGGGCCATTTCGATGTCCTTTCGCTGTTAATTAAATAAAACGTATTGTTATTCGCATTATAGAGAGCGGGTGGGCGGTTGCAACGAATGTGAGAATGATTTTCAATTTTGTTGACTTGGCTGGGGATAGTTAGAAATGTTTGCCAACTCTGCTCCTGCTGTAGCCTAATGGTGCCCCTTTCGTCAGGAGTCCGTAATGCTGAGTTACCTCCACGCGTTTCATGCCGGTAATTTTGCCGATGTTCACAAGCACGCTGCCTTAACGCTTGCGGTCAGGATGATGCAGGCCAAATCGTCTGCTATCGCCTGCTTCGATACTCATGCCGGTAGTGCCAGCTACGATCTTGCGGGAGATAGGGCGCTTAAAACCGGTGAAGCCGCTGCAGGGATCCAGAAGGTTTGGCCACTTCGAGCCGAGCTGCATTCCGACGACTGGCAGGCCGTCCTGGCTGGGTTGGCCTCGGGGGAGGGGAAGGACGGGCAATTGGCGAGCTATCCGGGGTCGCCGCGCTGGTTCCTCCGTTACCTGCGGGAGCAGGACACCCTGACCGCCTTCGAGTTGCACCCCGCCGAAGGCGAAACCCTGGGGCAGTGGGCTGCCGGGCATTCCCGGGTCAAGGTCTTTCAGGAGGATGGATTAAAGGGGTTGCTTCGCCATCTGCCGCCCAGGCAACCAAGGTTGCTGGTGCTGACGGACCCTTCATACGAGATCAAAAGCGACTATGAAGAAGTGGCGAACACCTTGGCGCGAGCGTGGCAGAAATGCCGTCATGGCGTGTATCTGATCTGGTATCCGATTCTGGCGGGTTTCCCCCACAAGCGATTAAAGGATGCGGTGTCTGATGGGCCCGTGCGCAAGGTGTTGTGCAGCGAAGTTGCACTCAACCGGGCCCCGCAACGTGGAATGTCCGGGTCCGGAGTGCTGGTGGTGAACCCGCCCTGGGGATTCGACACCCGGCTTGCGGAGATGATGGATACGGTTTCCGGTGATCGCTGTCTGGGCCTGTCATCGAACAGCAGCTGGCTGGTGCCTGAATAGCGCTATTGGGCGGTCGTATCCGTTGCTGGTATTGCGGACTCTGTTGTGCTGACCATTGTCAGGAGTTGGTCCAGGATGGCTGCTCCACGCTCACCAGCCATACGTATATAGGCCTTGCGGGCCGGCCGGCTGGCCTCACGGAAGCGGTCCCGCTCCTCCTCGGTCAATTCAACCACACGGATGCTGCTGTTTTCCTTGATGGTATCGAGACGGCTTGCATTGAGTTCAGCCTGTACCTCGTAAGCCAGCGGTGCGATCTCATCCATAGCATCTTCCAGCCAGAGTTTCTGGTCTTCGGGAAGGGCGTCAAACCACGACGTATTGGAAACCACGGAGGTGACAAATTGGGCAGGTCTGGCAAACGTCATCACACCCTGGACTTCATAGAATCCCATCTCTTCAATGGCGAAAACAGGGTTGGCCTGCCCGTCAATGCGGCGTAACTGAAGGTCGCTGTAGACCTGCGAAAAAGGAACCTGGCTGGTTGTCGCGCCATAGGTTTTATAGGTCTCTTCAGCGATGTCCGACGTCATGGTGCGGATAGTGAGTCCGTCGAAGTCCGCGGGGCTCCGCAAGGGCTTGTTGGCGGTCCAGACCATCCAACCCTCAGGTACGAAACCATGAAGCTTGAGGCCCTGCTCCTCGTAAGGCTCGTGGAACAGTTGCTTCAAATCATCGCTGGCAAGGACGCCACGATTCACCTCTTCGTCATCAGACAACAGATAATGGAGGGTGAACACGCCCACCTCGGGAATAACGTTGGCCAGGTGGCCGGGGGAGGCGAAAGCGAGATGGACGGAGCCTTCCCGGGCCAGATCCGTCAGTTGGAGTGACGTGCCAATAGAGCCATAGGGAAAAACATCAACGAGGATGTTGCCATCAGAGATACGCTCGATACGGTCCTTGAATTCAAGGGCATAACGGTGTTGGACGCTGCCTTCAATTTCCTCAAGGGCAAAGCGCCAGGTAACGGGGTAGGATGGCTTCTCATCATTGTCACCGCTGGACACCGGTGCGGGGCTGTCTGAACATCCTGCCAGGACAAGCATAACCGTCAAGAGCAATGGGGTTAGCCCGCGGCAGAATCTTCGCATGGTTTGTCTCCATTGGTCTCTACAAAATCATGCCGACAAGATACCACAATCAACGTTGATTATGGCCATCGCGACCTCGTTTGCAGAATCAAAAAGGCCCTGCAATAGCAGGGCCTGAAGCAACCAATGTGGGGAAGCCGCTTACATCAGTGCATCAACGCGATTCCGAACCTGAGGTTCACTGTTGTAAGCGGTGGCGATGGAATTGTAGGTGGGGATATCCATGCCGGAATCCTCAATCACTGTGACCATTTCATCGTTGGCTTCCATCTGCAGTTCCTGGGCCTTTTTCTGGGAATCAGCCGCTTCGATTTTTTCCATGTATTCATCACGGATATTGTTGATACCTTCCTGGGCCTCAACGAACTGCTTCAGTTCCGCGTCGGTAAAGTTGGTTTTCTGGGTGCCGGCGGAGGCGGGATCACTGTATCCGCCGTTGGGATTGGTGGCTTCAGGACTTTGCTGGTTTTCCTGTGCCAGTACGGGGCCTGCTGCCAGCAGTGCCAGGGATGCGGTCAGTGAAATGAGAAGTTTATTCATGGCGTTCTCCTTTTGCGTTGAAGGGACTGCACGGTGTCATCGAATGCAGTCTGACGTTGAAAGGAATGCGATTCCTCGAACGTTGGTGTTGCTTAATCAAGCTCTGTGCCAGCTTTTTATTTTTATGAAAAGCTAGAAAAAACAGTGATTTGGATATGTATGAGCGTTACCTATGCGTAATGTGCGTTGTGGCTAAATGTCACATGTGGCATACCTGTGTGACACTTTGTCGGAGCACGTTATGAAAACGCCTGTATCAAGAGCGCGGGACATGTTTCGCTCGCTGCGCCTGACCTTGGTGCTGAGCATGGTTGTACCGTTGATGGTATTCAGCGGCGTCGCCATTTATGTGGGGCTCGGTGCGGTCGAGCGTAATCTGAATGACCGTTTGCGGGAAGATCTGGAGCTTGTGGCCCGGGCGGTCAGTGGTCCATTGTCCCAGGCCATGTCCGATGGCGATGAAATTGTTCTGGGGGAGTCGCTGAAATCCATCTTCCGCATCGGCCGGGTGTTTGGTGCCTCAGTGTTTGATGAAGACGGGCAGCAGATCGCCAGCCTCGGTGTGGCGGACAGTGATGTTACGCGGAGCGACAGTGCCGAACGCGCGATAGCCAGTGGCAAGCTGGACGGAGCGTTTCGTAGGGTCGACGGGGTGTCAGTCTTCTCACAATTCACGCCGCTGGTTGCCCCGGACGGTCGAATTCAGGGGTTGCTTCAGGTAACCCGAAAGCGTAGCGATTTCCATGAGTTGGTGGCATCAAGCCGAATCTGGGCCGTCAGTATCTGGTCGGTGGTGTCGTTGATGGTCATTCTGGTGGTTGTTCTGGGGCACTATGGTGCCGTCGGTCGCCATGTCAGCCGGCTGTTGGAATTGATGGAGCGGATGGCCCCCGGCCGCTGGCAGATTGATGGACCTCCCGCGGGGCCGAGGGAGCTGAGACAGATCCACGAGGGGTTGCAAGACATGGGCGCCCGTATGGCGGTTGCGGAAAATGAAATCCGGGAGAGCGTTGAACGCGAGCGGGAACTGTCAGAGAAGCTGAAGTATCAGGAAAAGGTCGCCATGATCGGGCGGGTTGCCGGTGGCGTTGCCCATGAGCTGGGTGCGCCGCTGAATGTCATCCAGGGTCGCGCCAATATCCTTGGGCGGGGCGACCTGGCAGATAGCGACCGACGACACCTGAAGGATATCGAACATCAGGTCGAGCGGATGACATTGATTATCCAGCAGTTGCTCGATTGTTTTCGCCATGTGCCGGACTCCCGCCGGGAAACCGACCTGGCGGCGACGGCTCGCGATCTGACCGCGCGGGTATGCGACGAGCCCAAGTGCCATGGCGTTGAGATCTGTACCGATATTCCGGAGGCCAGCGCCGGCGTTCTGGCCGAGCCAACCCGTCTCGAAATGGCCTGCCTGAACCTGGTCCGCAACGCGTGCCAAGCGGCTCGCTCGCGGGTGATCGTGTCTGTTATTCCCCTCGACGGATACTGGGAGTTGCGGGTGGATGATGATGGCCCGGGTATCGATGATTCGCTGCGGGAGCGGATTTTCGAGCCTTTTTTCAGTACCCGTGCGGCGGGTGAGGGAACCGGTCTGGGGCTTGCGGTGGTCGGCAGTGTAATCAAGGAACATGGTGGTCGGATTGAGGTTGGCACGAACGCGAACGGCGGGTGCCGGATGTCAACGTTCTGGCCAGTGTATGAGAAACGAGTGGACTCGACGGAGGCCCATCATGAAAGCTAGGCCCGCTTTGATCATGCTGGTGGAAGACGACGCCAGTTTGCGGACGCTTCTGTCAGAGGAGCTTGAGGTGGATGGTTATGCGGTACGCAGTGCTGCAACCGTTGAGGAAGGCTGCAATGGGTTGCGGGAATGGCGCCCGGACCTGATTGTGTCGGACCTTCGATTGCCAGACGGCGACGGCCTGGCAATACTACGGAAGCTGCAGGCGGAAGGCCATTCGGTTCCCTTTATCATCATCACAGCCTTCGGCACGGTTGACCAGGCGGTAGAGGCGCTTAAGGCCGGTGCCGATGACTTCCTCACCAAACCACTGTCCACCGACCATCTTCGCTTGAAGATCAAGCGCCTGCTGGCCCATGCGGCGGTGACCAGTGAACTCGCACGTTACAAATCCCAGAGTGAAAGCGACAGTGCGCTGGGGCTGGTGGGCGAGAGCCGGGCGATGGAGCGTTTGAGGAACGAAATACGACAGGTGGCCCGTAGCCAGGCGGCCGTCCTGGTCAGTGGCGAGAGCGGCACCGGCAAGGAACTGGTCGCCAGGGCCATTCACGACGAGAGCGAGCGCCGGCAAGGACCGTTTATACCAGTCAATTGCGCGGGCATACCCCATGAGCTGATGGAAAGCGAGTTTTTCGGCCACGAAGCCGGTGCTTTTACCGGCGCAAAATCCGCCCGCAGGGGGCTGTTTGCCGAAGCGGATGGAGGCACGCTGCTGCTGGACGAAATTGGCGAGATGCCGCTCGCTCTTCAGGCGAAATTGTTGCGTGTGCTGCAGGAAGGCACGATTAAGCCGGTGGGTTCTGACCACGAAGAGGCCGTCAATGTGCGTGTTATTGCGGCTACCCATCAGGACCTGGTCAGGGCCGTGGAACAGGGTGGCTTCCGCGAGGACCTTTACTATCGCCTGGAAACCCTGACCTTGATGGTGCCGCCATTAAGGGAGCGGGATGACGATGTGGATCTGCTTGCCATGCATTTCCTGCGGGATTCCGCCCGGCGTCACCAGCGCGGATTCCTGCAGCTGGGCGAAGTGGCTGCGCGAATGTTGGCGGATTATCCGTTTCCCGGCAATGTCCGGGAACTGGCCAGCGCGATTGAACGGGCCGTGACCTTTTGCGACGGTGATGTGGTGTTGCCGGAACATCTGCCGGCCCGTATCCGCAAGCGCCAGACAGAGTCTGCTGAGGGCCGGCCGGTGCTGCCATCAGGAAACCTGGCGGATTGGCCCACGTTGGAGCAGGTCCAG
Organism: Marinobacter sp. G5_S1_61_S3; assembly: GCF_054968585.1. NCBI lineage: Bacteria > Pseudomonadati > Pseudomonadota > Gammaproteobacteria > Pseudomonadales > Marinobacteraceae > Marinobacter > Marinobacter sp. G5_S1_61_S3. The sequence continues at coordinate 224,258 of NZ_JBQKUK010000007.1, forward strand.
CAGGACTATGTTGTGCGTGTTATTGATGCGGTGGAAGGCAATAAACGCCGTGCGGCCCAGATACTCGGGGTAAACCGGCGTACGCTCTATCGCTGGCTTGATGCGGAAAAGGACACTGCTCATGACTAACCAGAAACAGGCACTGCTTTACGGCCTTGGAACGGTATTGCTCTGGTCAACAGTGGCCACTGCGTTCAAGTTGTCATTGCGGGAATTGACCCCGGTCCAGATGCTGGTGGTCGCCTGTTCCGCGTCGGTAATAGTGATGGCGCTTATTCTGGTCGCACAACGACGGTGGCACCTGGTCTTTGAACTGTCGCGCCGCCAATATCTGCAGTCTTTCGGTATGGGGCTTATCAATCCCTGCCTGTACTACTTCCTGCTGTTTGGTGCGTTCGACCGGCTGCCTGCCCAGGAGGCGCAACCCCTGAACTACACCTGGGCGCTGGTGTTGGCCTACCTGTCGGTGCCCTTCCTGGGACAGCGATTGCGGCGTGCCGATATCATCGCCGGATTGATTTGCTACAGCGGGGTCGTCGTTATCGCAACCCGTGGCGATGTGTTGTCGTTAACGTTCTCCGACCCTCTTGGTGTGGGCCTTGCCATCGGCAGCACCCTGGTCTGGGCGTCCTACTGGATTATCGCGACTCGGGATACCCGGGATCCGGTGGTCGGTCTGTTCCTGAATTTTCTCTGCGGTCTTCCGGTGATCATGGTGATTTGCGGGGTGACGGACGGTTTCGATTTCAACCCCACAACAGGCCTGTTGGCGGCCACCTACGTGGGTGTGTTCGAAATGGGAATTGCCTTTGTGCTCTGGTCCTACGCCATGAAGAAGGCGGAAAATACCGCCAGGGTGAGTAACCTCATCTTTATCTCACCGTTCCTGTCGCTGGTGTTCATCTATTTCATTCTTGGCGAGATCATTCTGCCATCCACATACGTTGGCCTGGTGTTGATCGTTGCGGGGCTGTGGATTCAGCAACGTAAAACCCGGGAGACAATGGCGAGGGTTTCATCGGTATGAGCCAGTGGTTCATCTACATGGTACGGACCGCCAAAGGGGCTCTTTACACGGGGATCACAACCGATGTGGCGCGGCGCTTTGCCGAACACCAGGCCGGTGCACCAAAAGGGGCCCGTAGCCTGAGGGGCAAAGGGCCCCTTGAGCTCGCATTTTCCGCCGAGACGACAGACAGGGCGACGGCGTCGAAACTTGAGTGGCAGATCAAACAATGGCCGCGCAGGCAGAAGGAAGCGCTGATTCGTGGGGAGGTTATCCTCCCGGTCAACTCGACAGATGCTGGCGTATAAACGCGCCAGCGGTTTGCAGGGCCTCGGTGGCGCGGTCCAGTTGCCCCGCGTGGACCTGGAAAACGTGCCAGAGACCGTTATAGATTTCCAGGCGTGTATCGACACTGTCACGGCTGGCCGCGTTCGCCAGGCGCCGGGCATCATTCAGCAGGATTTCCTGGCTGCCCACCTGTATCAGCAACGGCGGAAGGCCGGAAAGGTCGCCAAATACGGGTGAAACGAGAGGCTCGGACGGTGGTGTGTTGCCGCAGTACAGGCGCGCGGACTTGTCGATCCACGGCTTCTGTAGAACCGGCTCGCATTCAGGCGCGTAAAGGTGCTGGTGGGAAAGATCAGTCCAGGGCGACAGCACCATCAGCGACGAGGGCAAGGGCAGGCCTTTGTCGCGTAGGCGCATGGCCAGGGCTACGGCGAGTCCGCCGCCGGCTGAGTCGCCCGCGAGGCATAGGGTTGCAGGCGGATGCCCTTCGTCCAGCAAGGCGCGGTAAACCATTTCAGCATCGTCCAGTGCCGCGGGGAAGGGGTTCTCCGGTGCCAATCGGTAATCGGGAGTAACCACCATCGCGCCACTGAATTTCGACAGGTGGCCGGTAATTCCCTTGTGTGTTTTTGGCGAGCCTATGATGTAACCACCGCCATGGAAATACAGTATGACCCCGTGAGGGTTGTCGCTGTGACAGGCCCGGGTGATCGAAAGCCCTTCTGCCTGGATGTCTTCAAACCGGGTGCCACGTGGCGGAATCGATGTCAGGTAGGCCTTGCTGATCAACCGGCGTTGCAGGGCAACGGGAATCGCGGGGTGCAGCAGGGGACGAACGAGTCGGTTCATGGTCTGGCGCAGGCCGGCTTCCAGGGCGGTTTGTATCATCGGCAACTCCGGGGTTGTGGTGTGCTAATCTAAGCACCAAGCTTAATGCAGACACACGGCTATTTTCATACCCATTCATGACAGGCGTTTAACTCTACGTGTACTGGAAAACAGATACCATAGAAATTCCGAACTGGGACAGGGCGTCGTTACTTGAGCGAATGTCGCCCTTCGAGCCTGAAAGCCAGGAACAACTCAGCGAGGATATGGTGGCCTACTGCCGGTTCTACGGCCTCGATCTCTGGGTAGAGCACCCGGAGGTCAGCTATCGCCAGGGTTATGTGATGGCGGACCGGCACCAGGTGATGGTCCACTATTTTCGCCTTCCGGATCAGTGCAAGCCCCGGGGCACGGTGTTTATCCTGCATGGCTACTTTGACCATGTAGGGCTATACAGCCAGTTGATCGACCGTTGCCTGGGTGCAGGCTTTGATGTGCTCGCCTATGATCAGCCCGGGCACGGGCTGTCCAGTGGTACACCAGCGGCGATTGGTAGTTTTCTCGAGTATCAGGCCGTGCTGACGGATGTCATGGCCAGTGTAAGGCGTCACGTGCGGGCGCCCTGGTATGCGGTCGGGCAGAGTACGGGCGGGGCTATCCTGATTGACTACCTGCTGACCAACCATCACGACCGGGAAACCTCGGATTTTCGTAGGGTGGTACTGCTGGCACCGTTGATCAGGCCGATGGGGTGGCTGGGTGCCAAAGTTCTGCACAGCCTGGTAAAGCCCTTTATATCGCGATGGCGACGGGCGTTTGGGGCCAACAGTGGAAACTCGCGTTTCCTGAAGTTCCTCAGGGACTACGATCCGCTCCAGGCCAGGGCCGTACATGTGGACTGGGTTTCTGCATTACGGCAGTGGGTACCGCATATTGAGTCCGCCCGCCCGGTCGATTTTCCGATTACCGTGGTGCAGGGGGAAAAGGACCTGACTGTAGACTGGCAGCACAATCTGCGGATTATCCGCAATAAATTTTCCTCCGTGGAGGAACTCCGGATACCGGATGGGCGTCATCATCTAGTAAACGAAGCCCAGGATTTACAGGCAACCGTATTCAATACCATTGTGGATACGTTTGAAAACGACCATGACGGGTCTCTGTCTGAGGCCAGTTAAGGAAAGCCAATGGCGGCACCATGCCGCGAACAGTCATACCTTGGAAAGACTTTGGAGAATGCCGTGAAGAAAACGATTGTAGCTTTTGCCGTCGCCACCGTGGGTCTTGGCGGCTGTATGACATACGATCCTTACACCGGTGAGGAAAAAACCTCTAGCGCCACGAAAGGCAGCATTATCGGGGCCATTGGTGGTGCCGCCGTCGGCGCTGCAACCTCCAGCAGCAGTGACCGTGGCAAAGGCGCACTGATTGGTGCCGCATCCGGTGCGGCCATTGGTGGTGGTATCGGTTATTACATGGATAAGCAGGAAGCGCAGTTGCGCCGCAAACTCGAGGGTTCCGGTGTTCGCGTTGTACGCAATGGTGACGAAATTGAACTGGTCATGCCGGGCAACATTACCTTCGACGTCAACCAGTCCTCCATCAAGCCGTCGTTCAGCAACACGCTGGAATCCGTGGCGCTGGTACTGAAGGAATTCGACAAGACCATCATTCAGATCGAAGGCCATACCGATAGCACTGGCTCGCGGGATTACAACCAGTTGTTGAGTGAGCGCCGCGCTGGGTCAGTCAGGGATTTCCTTTTGAATCAGGGTATCGCACCCAAGAGGACCCGTGCGACAGGTTATGGCCCGCGCTACCCGATTGCCTCCAACGACACTGAAAGCGGACGTGAACAGAATCGTCGCGTCGAGCTGACACTGGTTCCCATGCAGTAACATCAGCCCAGGCTGAATCAGCGACTCCGGATCATGCCCGCGTCCGGAGCCGCTTCCCTCCCTTTTTGCTCCTTCCCCATTCTGCCATCAGCTTCAATTGTCAACATCGGCCTTTGTGCATTAAAGGTTGTTTAAGAGAGCCGAATTGGCCTCATCTGACCTGAATCGCCCTTCAATGCATGGAACGGTGAAGGGGAATGTCCCGTGGTGGAACATAAGGCTCTATGTTGTCCGTTCCCGGTGAGCCTCAATCATGGAAAATGAGCAAATGGGAGATCTGCTTTGACAACAACGATCACAAAAACAATTGGTTTTACCCTCAGTGTTCTCTTGGCCGCCCCGGCCTTCGCAGAACTGTCGGATGGTGTCGGCCTGACGGGCACTTCGGAAGCCTCCGAATCCGCGCTTCAGCCGGGAGATCGCATACCGGGGCGCTATATCCTCACACTGGCCCCGTCGATTCCTGACATGCTGGGGCTTGCCGACCTGCAGGCAAGCGTCGAATCGCTTCTGGTGGCCGTAGGTGGTGGTGATATTCTGCATGTATACCGAACTGCGATGACCGGTGCGGCGGTCACGATGACAGAGCCGCAGGCAGCACTGTTGTCATCCCTGCCTGGCGTGCTGGCAGTTGAGCCCGACCAGGTTGTTGCCGCAAATGCGGTGACGCAGGGTGATGCCACCTGGGGGCTGGACAGGATCGATCAGCCGGTGCTCCCCCTGGATGAGCAATATAGCTACCCGTCCTCTGCCGGTAACGGAGTCAGTGTCTATATCATCGACACAGGTCTGCGGGATAGCCACGATGAGTTTGCCGGACGGGTGATTGAAGGCCGTAACTTTGCGGTGAACGATACGGGCTTGCTGGGGTTGGGTGGGTTGCCGTTGATCGGCCCGATCGTCAACATTGGTGGCGAGACTGACCCGGAAGACACCACAGACTGCAATGGTCACGGGACCCATGTCGCCAGTACCGCAACTGGCACCGTCTATGGCGTTGCCAAGAACGCATCCATCTCGGCCGTGCGGGTGTTGGATTGCTCCGGTGCCGGTTCTAACGCGGATGTGATCGCAGGTGTTGACTGGGTGGCTGAGAACCATCAGGCGCCGGCCGTTGCCAATATGTCCCTTGGTGGAGGAAATTCAGACGCTCTGGACGATGCCGTGCGTGGTGCGATAGAGCAGGGAGTGACGTTCGTCGTGGCCGCCGGTAACAGCGATGCTGACGCCTGTTCCGGCTCTCCAAATCGGGTTGCATCAGCGGTAACCGTAGGAAGCACTACCCGCGAGGATCAACGATCGTCGTTTTCCAACCACGGAGAATGTCTGGACCTGTTTGCCCCGGGGTCTGACATCACCGCGGCCTGGTACCAGGAGGACGATGAAGTAAACACCATCAGCGGGACCTCTATGGCATCGCCACACGTAGCGGGCAGCGTTGCCCTGATCCTGGGGGCTGAACCCGATCTGTCACCGGCATCGGTCAGCACCAGGCTGGACGAGCTGGCGACCAGAAATGTACTTGGGAGTATTGAAGAGGGCTCTCCCAATCGTCTGCTAAGAGTGCCGCAGTAATGCTTGAGGGCCGGAACGATCCCGTTCCGGCCATTTATCGTTGTGCGCCAGGCATGGCGCGTAGCGCCTTGACGGGCGCTGTTCCGGTACAGGTGGT